>NZ_JBVIPA010000010.1:0-242290 GCF_055578365.1 Streptomyces sp. NPDC033131 | reverse complement strand
GAATCGCCCGCCGCCGGCCGGCGTGGGGGTCGGCTCGATTCCGCACTCGTAGGCCTCGAGCTTGGCGCGGTTGTACCGCTTCGGACCGATCAGCGAAGCCATCACTACGGAGCCCACCGCGAACGCCGTCGCGATGCCACCGAGTATCAGGATCGACACATAGGCGTTCAAAAGCTGCTGCTCCTCCCATGGCTCGTTCCTGACGGAACACGCACTCGCTCAGCCCGGATCGTGTCCTTCGTCAGGCGCGCAAAGGTGGGGCCCAACCTTCCTGCCCTCTGCCGTGCTCCTGGGGCTGCACCCGTTCCAAGGATGTTAGGAATCGGTGCCCGAACCGGCCTCCCCCTCCCGGGGGATTCTTGAGGTGGCAGCAAGGGGCCCATGGACAAGGACCACGGCCAAGCGAGATGGTGCCCCGCCCAGTGGTGTGACGGCGATCGTCATGAAGTGCCACGGGCCGAATTCGGCGACAGCCGATCGCGCATGCCTCATGAGCGTCAAGTGGTGACGCCGTCGATGTCATGCTGCCGAGGTCGACGGGGTCGACCACTGAGCCTGTGGGAGCGACTGTCCAGAGCAGAAGGCCCTCAGACGACCGTCGTCGCACGGTGGAAGGTGGTGCGTCTTGACGCACTGGCGTGGCACACGGCGGGGGCGTGACCCAAGCGGTCCTGACGCAGGTCACAGAAAGCATGCGCGACTGAAAGCCCGGACGCGTAGGCACCGTGGTCGATCGCGGTTCCTCCAGCGCGGACACCTCGCTTCACCTCACCGGCGCCGTCGGCCACCACATCCCTGGGACGCCGCGCATGCGTGAGGGAGGTGCACCCGGTCGAGGCCGCGTTCGCCCGGCAGGGCCACTGCCAGTAGCTCCGCCACATCTTGCGCGGTGGCCACCCCGCTGAGCAGCAGGCGGGCCACCCTCTACCCCCACCCTTCGCGTGCCCGGGGCACGCTCAATTCGTCGAGACCGGCTCGAAGAGTCCGATGTCGACCGCGGCTCGAACCCGGGCTCCTGCCGCAGCCGCAGCGACGATCATCTCGGCGTCGTCTGTTCGGCGGATCTCGATGGCCGCGCTCTCCGGTGATTCGCGGTGGGCCATCAGCCAGTCGTGGAGCAGCCATTCGATCGCGCCTGCGGCGACGTCAGGGTCGGCATCCTCGTCAGCTGCCGCGGCAGTCACCGCCCTGAGTGCTTCCCGGTGCTCATCGAGAGCGGCATCCTTGAGTACCCCCGAACTGTCGAACAGCAGCATGGACAACGTCAGTGGGTAGCGGTGTCCATCCTCGCTCTGTACGACCCATCGGCTCCCACGCCAGGGCTGTGTCTCGTCGACCACACACATCTGCCCCCGCCCGGCCACGACTCCGACGGAAGGTTCGTCCAGCTCGCCGGCGAGCGGCGAGGGCCCCGCTGTCCCCAGTGCCATACGCGCCCGCGCCGCGACCAACTGCGCCGTTCCGATGATTTGACCGCCGCGCCTCTCCACGGTGAGCCCGGTGGGCGCGAGCGCCGCAGCGTACTCGTGGCACAGCCGATCGAGCGTGCGGTGCAGCGTACGAAGATTCCTTGCCTCCTCGGCCGAGCTGACCGGCCATCCGCCTCCCAGAAACTCACCGAAGCGGTTGACCGCGTCGATCAGGGCGTCGTCCAGCGCTGACAAATGCGTCGGCACCAGCCGCTGAGGTTCGTCGTCGACACGCAGCAGATCAGGGAGGCTGATCGGCGTACCCGCCTCGGACACCCAGTGGAACCCGATCTGCTCGTCGGCCTGGGCGATCGAGGGGCGACTCATCGCAGTCTTCCTTGCGCGGCGGTTGCGCGTGCAGACAGATGCGTCTGTTCGCTGTTCACGAAAGTTCCTTCGGTGTAGGCGGATCGGCCTTTCGGAGGATGGCAGCGCCACCCTCGATGCGCCTGCGATCAGGTCAGGGCCGCGTCGGCGTCCAGCCGGAGTTCTGGCAGCTTTGTGAGCAACCAGTTGCACCACTCGTCGACACCCTCGCCTGTACGCGCACTGACCTCGATGGTGATGACTCCCGGATTGACAGCACGAAGGTTGGCGTGAAAGGCATCGAGGTCATAGTCCAGGTGCGGCAGCAGATCGATCTTGTTGATGAGCACCAGATCCACGGAGCGGAACATCACGGGATACTTGAGCGGCTTCTCTTCGCCCTCGGTGATCGCGTACACCATCGCGCGTGCGCTTTCTCCGACATCGAACTCGGCGGGGCACACGAGATTTCCCACGTTCTCGATCAGTACGAGATCGAGCTCTTCCAAAGGGAGTCGCGGCAGCGCCGAGCGGACCATCGGGGCATCGAGGTGGCACTCGCCTCCGAAGCCGTCACCGGTGTTGACCAGGACAACTGCCGCACCGAGTCCGGCCAGCCGATCCGCGTCCAGGCTTGTTTCGATATCGCCCTCGATGATGCCTGTCCGTACGGAGTCCGCCAGCCGGTGCAGAGTCTCCCGCAGCAGAGTGGTCTTTCCTGCGCCAGGGGAAGACATCACATTGACTGCGCAGACCGCGCTCGCAGCGAAATCCGCCCGGTTTTCGGCAGCGGTGTGGTCGTTCTCCGCGAAAATACGCTCAAGAACGGAGACTCGCTCGCCGCCGGTCCGATACGAGGAGTGATCACCGATATCGTGAGGATCATCGGTGTGATCGTGCTCATGCTCATGCACCATGCCATCCGCATGCCGGTGGAATCGACCCACGGTTCAACCCTCCGAGATATCTATTGACGTGATGAGAAATTCATCGCCCGCGACGACTGATACGTGGCTGCTGCCGCAGGTGCCACAGAGGAACATCGGAAACTTTCCGATCTCGGTGGTCTCCTCACAGTCGCGGCAGGCAATACTCGCCCGCACGTTGTCGACCTCCAGGACGGATCCGTCCAGCGCGGTGTCGGCGCTGACCAGCGCCCAGCAGTACACGAGGGTGTCCGGGACGATCTGTCGGAGCTGACCGACCTGAACGTGGATTTTCTCCACCCGACGCCCGACGGCATGTTGAGTCACGATGCCGGCGATGGACCCACAGATCGAGAGTTCGTGCACGGACTTCCTTGACTTTCTTGAGAGTCATGCAGGCGGCAGACGATACCCCCCGCAGCAGTTATCTCCGCAAGGTCTCCGACGGAGATTCTCCCCAGCGCTTCTTGTACAGCGCCGCGAATGTGCCTAGGTGGTTGAACCCCCAACGCTCGGCAACGGTGGTGACGTTGACGCCTTGGGACGGTTCGGCATCCGTGAGGTCCTCGCGGCTTCGTTCAAGGCGCCGGTCGCGCAGGTATCCCATGGGCGTGACACCCAGCTCGTCCCGGAAACCCTGCTGGATCGATCGCGCACTGACGCCGACGTGATCGACGATGTCGGACATGCTGATCGGCTCCGCCAGGTGGTGTTCGATGTAGTCGATCGCACGACGCACCGCACGCCGTCCGGGTGGCATCATCGTCCGGGTCGAGATCTCGTGATAGGTCGATGACTGGAGCATGAGCAGGGTGCTCATCAGGAAGTCCTCGAGTGGTCCGATGCCCAGGCCGCGCCGGACGAGAGAACCGCTGTAGAACACCTCGGTATGCAGAAGTTGCACCGCGCCGTGCCAACGCATCGCTGCATCGCCCGCAAGGTCGAGAGTGGATTCGAACACGAGAGGGCGGGTGAGCAGCCGACCGAGGAAGCGGGTCAAGTAACGCTCAAGCGCTTCCTGCTCGATCCGGACGATCAGCTGTGGCGAGTCATGATCGAACCGGATCTCCAGTGGGTCGCCAGGGTTGGTGACGACCGCGTTGACGCTGTGGGCCTCGAACGGCTTTCCGGCGACCTTACCCACGGCTCGGCCGTTCAAGGGCATGTGGACCGCGAAGTACGGCCCGCAGTGAGCCATGTCGATCGTCGCGGCGACGTGCAGGTCGAGGTAGAGCAGGCTGAGATCGCGCAGCCGAACACCGTGCAGACTTGCCGCGAACCCGTTGGCTCCGATCTCGCCGAGCGTGAGGCGATTGGGGGCCAGCGCCTTTCCGAGCAGCTCTGATGCCTCGGAGGGATCCTCTGTGTAGAAGACCTCGTGGTTCTCCAGAGCCGGGGGCACTCCACGGCTGCGCACCCGCCGCCGTATGGGCTCCGTCGTGCGGCGGACATCGATGAAGCCGAGCCTGGACAGACGTGGCACAGAGAGCCTCTCGTTGACGTCGCAACTCATCGCGCGTTGATGTCCCCGCCGATCCGGAACATGCTGCCCGACCCGCGCCCGACCATCAACCTCAGGTGGGCCTGCGCCTGACACGGCAGCAGCGACGCCCCGTTTCCGCTCACGCCGCGACGGACGGACGGATACGCATACCGGGGCATGCCAGGAACGAGGGTGGCGTCGGGTACGGGCGGCCTCCCGGCCCCAGAGGACTGCCGGCAGGTCGCGAGACGGGTCGCCCCTTCACCGGACTGCGGTCGGCCCAGGAAGTCGGTGTCGCACATCAGCGCCGACCATGTCGTTATTCCGACAAGTTCAATGCGCAATCACGATAGTCCCTTCGTATCTGCGGTAGGCACCAGGCATTTCCGCCCCTACGGTGCGACGCAACGCCACGGCCTCACGGTGGATCGGCGTATCGCGCTGCAGCCCCACTCATCTCCCCCCACCGGGGGATGCGATCCCCGTCATAGACGCCCTACTTTTCGGTATGTCCGATTGGAGATGGAACGGTGACCGTCATCGAATCCGCACTGGATCCGGACCCCGTCGAGGCACTCGTCGCACGGCTGGAGGAGCCGAACGTCGCCAGCGCGCTGCACGAACTGCTGAACCACGCAGATCTACTGGCCATCCTGATCCACGGCGTCGACGGTCTGATGAGCCGCAGTGACACGATCAGCGATTCGCTCGCCGACGCGGTGACCGAGCTGCGGCAGTTCAAGCCGGCCGGTCTGCCCGAGGCCAGCCGGATGATCGAGCTCGCCCGGCAGCTGAGCGGGCTCATCACACCACTTCTCGACGTGCTGCCGAGGATCGAGGACGCGGTCCGGTCGGACGTCGGCGGCGTCGGCTTCCCCGACATCGTGGCTGCCGCTTCGCGTGCCGCCGTACGCGGCACGCGCCAGGCGGCGAGCGAGCGGGCACAGATCAACGGCCTGCGGGCTTTGCTGCGCGTCGTCAAAGACCCCGACGTCGGCCGCGCGCTCGGCTTCGTCGTGGCCATCGCGAAGGCACTCGGTCAGGAGCTGAAGGCCCTCGATGCCGCGGCTGGCGCAGCGGCTCGGTGAAGACCGGACCCATCTCTGCCGGGACGGCACCCCGCCCGGCACCAAACAGTCGGCGTGACAGTCGTCAGTGAAAGGAACCGCGATGTCGTCAGTGCTCTGGTTTCAAGGCGGAGCCTGTAGTGGAAACACCATGTCCTTCCTCAACGCGGAAGAACCGAACGTCGTCGATCTCATCACCGACTTCGGTCTCGATCTGCTCTGGCACCCCTCGCTGGGCCTGGAGCTCGGCGACAACGCCCAGCGCGTGTTCTGGGAGTGCGCTCGCGGGGAGCGACCGCTGGACATCTTCGTCTTCGAGGGCACTGTCATCGAGGGGCCCGACGGGTCGGGGCGTTATGACATGTTCTCCGATCGCCCCATGAAGGACTGGGTCACCGACCTTGCCGAAGCCGCGAGCGTGGTCGTGGCCATCGGTGACTGCGCGGCATGGGGCGGCATTCCGGCCATGGCACCCAACCCGAGCGACTCGACCGGACTGCAGTTCCACAAGAGGGAAAGAGGGGGCTTCCTCGGCCCGGACTTCAGGTCCAAGTCCGGCCTGCCGGTGATCAACATACCCGGGTGCCCGGCGCACCCGGACTGGATCACCCAGATCCTTGTCGCGCTGGCCACCGGTAGGGCAGGCGATATCGCGCTGGACGAACTGCACCGCCCGCAGACCTTCTTCAAGACCTTCACGCAGACCGGCTGCACCCGCGTCCAGTTCTTCGAGTACAAGCAGTCGACCACCGCCTTCGGCGAGGGCACTCGTACCGGTTGCCTGTTCTACGAGTTCGGCTGCCGTGGTCCGATGACCCACTCGCCGTGCAACCGCATCCTGTGGAACCGGCAGTCGTCGAAGACCCGGGCCGGCAGCCCCTGCATGGGCTGCACCGAGCCCGAGTACCCGTTCTTCGACCTCGCACCGGGGACCGTGTTCAAGACGCAGAAGGTGAGCGGCGTCGTGCCTCGCGAGGTCCCCGAGGGAAGCGATCACCTCACCTACATGGCCCATGCCGCCGCTGCGCGCGTCGCGGCCCCGCAGTGGTCCAAGGAAGACATGTTCGTCGTCTGACGAACCTCCCATCCCTCCTCCCCACGCTCGCTCCCCCAGTAAGGAAGCTCGATGACGGCCGTTGATCTGTTCGTCAGTCCGCTTGGCCGAGTCGAGGGCGACCTCGACGTGCGCGTCACCATCGAAGACGGCGTCGTCACCTCGGCATACACCGAGGCAGCGATGTTCCGCGGCTTCGAGATCATCCTGCAGGGCAAGGACCCGCAGGCGGGTCTGATCGTCACCCCTCGCATCTGCGGCATCTGCGGCGGCAGCCACCTGTACAAATCGGCCTACGCCCTGGACACGGCATGGCGCACGCACCTCCCCCCGAACGCCACGCTGGTCCGGAACATCGCACAGGCCTGCGAAACGCTGCAGAGCATCCCGCGGTATTTCTACGCACTGTTCGCCATCGACCTGACGAACAAGAACTACGCCAGGTCCACGATGTACGACGAGGCGGTGCGCCGTTTCGCGCCCTATGTGGGCACCAGCTACGGCCCCGGCGTCGTGCTGTCCGGGAAACCCGTCGAGGTCTACGCGATCTTCGGCGGACAGTGGCCGCACTCCAGCTTCATGGTGCCCGGCGGTGTCATGTGCGCGCCGACGCTCACCGACGTCACCCGCGCGATCGCGATTCTCGAACACTGGAAGGTCAACTGGCTCGAGAAGCACTGGCTCGGCTGCTCGATCGACCGGTGGCTCGAGAACAAGACCTGGGAAGACGTACTGAACTGGGTCAACGAGAACGAGTCCCAGTACAACAGCGACTGCGGATTCTTCATCCGCTACAGCATGGACATCGGCCTGGACATGTACGGTGCCGGCTCTGGTGACTTCCTCGCGACCGGTACCTACTTCGAGCCGTCCCTCTACGAGAACCCGACCATCGACGGACGCAACGCGGCGTTGATCAACCGCTCGGGAATCTACGCGAAGGGACAATTCAGCGAGTTCGACCAGGCTCGGGTCCGCGAGGACGTCACGCACTCGTTCTACGAGGGAACCGAGGCCCGCCATCCGTTCGAGGGCGAGACCAAGCCGCTGGATCCGGAGGTCGCCCGCAAGCAGGGCAAGTACAGCTTCGCCAAGGCACCTCGTTACGACGTGCCGAACCAGGGCTACGTCCCGCTCGAGGCCGGACCACTGGCCCGCCGGCTCGTGGCCGGCGCGCCAGGCGCGGCGGCACACCAGGACTACGATCCGCTGTTCCTGGACATTCTCGGCAAGATCGGTCCTTCGGTGTTCACCCGCCAGCTCGCGCGCATGCACGAGGCGCCCAAGTACTTCAAGTGGGTGCGGAAGTGGCTCGACGAGATCGATCTGCACGAGAGCTTCTACAGCAAGCCGGTCGAGTACGCGGAAGGCAAGGGGTTCGGCTCGACCGAGGCGGCACGCGGCTCACTGTCGGACTGGATCGTGATCGAGGACGGCAAGATCGCCAACTACCAGGTCGTGACGCCCACCGCCTGGAACATCGGGCCGCGCGACAAGACGGAGACCCCTGGTCCCATCGAGCAAGCCCTCGTCGGTTCCCCGATCGTCGACCAGGAGGACCCGGTGGAGCTCGGTCACGTCGCGCGCAGCTTCGACTCGTGTCTGGTCTGCACCGTGCACGCCTATGACGGCAAGGGCCGCGAGCTCAGCAAATTCGTCATCAACGGATCCGTGTAGCCCTCGGCCAGGAAGGAAGAACATGACGCACTCTGCCGCACACCTCGACACGCTGGACGACGTGTCGGAGTGCGGACTGCTGGTCGTGGGCTGCGGCAATCTGCTGCGCGCTGACGACGGCGTGGGGCCGATCCTCGTCCGCCACCTCTGGGAAGGTGGTGTCCCCGCGGGGGTGCGGCTGGTCGACGGCGGCACGGCCGGGATGGACGTCGCGTTCCAGATGCGCGGTGCCGAACGGGTGATCATCGTCGATGCCTGCCGCTCCGAGACCGAACCCGGCACCGTCTTCAAGGTGCCCGGGCCGGCCGTGGAGGAACTGCCACCGCTGTCCGGACTGCACACGCACTCCTTCCGGTGGGACAACGCCCTGGCGTTCGCCCATTGGCTCCTCGGCACCGACTATCCGTCCGACGTGACCGTCTACCTGATAGAGGCACAGGACTTCACGCCGGGGGGCCTGCTCAGCGCCGAGGTGGAGGAGGGAATGCGGCGTGTGCTCGGTCTGATCCGGCGCGATTCGGCCTTCCGCCGAGTCGGCCAGGTGCAGGTGGAGTTCACCGACGACGGATACGTGCGTCTCGACGCCGCCTGCGCACGCGAGTACTTCCCCGGCGACGCCGCCGTTGTGCTGGCGAAAGAAGGGGAAGTGTGGCTGACCCCGTTGCGCGGGACGGCGAGCGGCGGACTGCTCCTCAAACAGCGCAACATCGCCGGTGACCGCACGCTGCTCGTCCGGGAGGCACTGGCAGACGATGTCCCGGTCGGCGTCCGCCAGGGATGGTGGGACGAGCAGCACGGGGCGTTGCGGATCAGCCGGGACTAGGAGTCGGCCGTGACCGGCAACCAGGACCCACAGGAACCGGAGACGGTGGCCGGTCGTCCGGCGCCCAGCCAAACGTCTCGGGCTCTCGGCGTGGAGGTGGAGGTTCTCCCCGTGAAAGGACAGTGGGCAGTGGACATCGTGGTGATCTTTCCAGACGGTGTGGTGCGTCAGCGCATCGCGACCTACAGCACCGAAGCACGCGCCAGGATCAGCGCGCGCTGTATCAAGCGTGGAGCCGAACGTGACATCTCAGGTCCCATCAATGGTTGACTCGCCCGAGCCGACGACGCCGCCGGTTCGGCCCCTGCCCATCGGCGCGTTCCCGCTGCCGTTCGGCTATCTGCTGCTTCCCGACCGGGAGGACACCGCGCAGGTGCGCGCGGAGCTGCTCGCAGGGCGGTTGCCGCAACAGTGGCCACACTCGCTGCGTGGACACGAACTCGCCCTGCGTGGCGAGATCGACGCCGCGCGAGCGGCCATGACCGGCGACGACATCGTCAGCCGGTTCAACCGGTTCGTCATCGATCCCGACCAAGAGGACCCTGACCTGCTGCGTGCCGGCCTCGGCCCCGAGTTGGGCATTCTGGTGGACGTCGTGCTCATCGCCGTCGGCAGACTCGATGCCATGCCCGACAACGAGGGTGCCACCGGCGAACTCGCCGCTCTCGCACTGGCCTCGCGGGCCGCGATCGCCGTCGAGACGGGACAACCGGATGCCGCAGCCGCCCTGCTCGATGAGGCAGCCGCTGCCACCCGTGTGGTGTATCCGGCGTTCGCGGGCGTGCTGCACGGCGCATGCGGTCAGGTGCAGCGGCAAGCCGGTGCCCTGGACACCGCCGCCGAGTCCCTGCGGGCAGGCCTCGCGCTGCTGGCCGACACCGAACTGGCTGTCGCCCGCGCAGAACTGCACTTCGAACTCGCCGCCACACTCCACGAGCAGGCAGGCGAACGTCGCCATCTGCTGACGAAGGCGATCCACCATTACCACTGCGCGCTGCAGGAGATCGGCAAAGAAGATGCGCCGGAGCTGTACGCCGCCGCGCACGCGAACCTCGCCACCGCCTATCTGACGATGCCGATGGTCGAAGCCTCGGATCAGCTGCGCCTTGGCGTGGCGGTGGGCTCGCTCCGCGCGGCGTTGACCGTGTACACACCGGAGACCCATCCGCAGAAGTGGTCGAGCGCGCAGCTCAACCTGGCCAACGCGCTGGTGTATGCCCCCTCGACCCACCAAGGCGACAATCTCGTCGAGGCCGTCGAGCTCTACGAAGCGGTGCTCGGCACACGGGACCGGGACCAGGACCCGCTCGGCCGTGCCCGCGTCCTGGCCAACCAGGGCAACGCGCTCGCCCACTTGGGCATGTTCGAACATGCTCGCGCCAACCTGGTCGAGGCCCGCTACACCTTCGAGGAACTGCACGAGTACGAGGCCGTGACCTCGGTGCGGGGAATTCTCGACGAGATCGCGCGACACCATGCCGTCACCGGCACGCAGGCATGAGGAAGACGGAGGAAGCCGATGACGAGCACGGCAGCCCGCAGTGATACGTCCACATCCACGGAGGGGGCGTTCGAGGAGCTGGCCCGTGCGGTCGATGCGGCGGTAACCGCGGCACGCGCACTCGAAGGCCATGCACACACCGTCGCGGAGAACCTCAAGGAGGCGATCGAAGCGGCGCACCGGGCCGCGCTCGTCACCATCGTGCGCAGATTGCGTGCCGAGGAAGCCTGCCACACCGCGCTCTACGAGCTGGTCGACGACCCGCTGGTGCGCATGCTGTTGTCGCTGCACGGCATCCTCCGGCCGGATCCGATGATGGAGACGGGTGCCGTGCTGGACACCGTCCGGCCGGGGCTGCAGTCGCACGGCGGTGACGTCGAGCTGGTGCGGATCGAGAACGGTACGGCCTATGTACGGCTGTCGGGTGCCTGCAACGGCTGTTCCATGTCGTCGGTGACGATGCGCAACACCATTGAGCAAGCACTGATCCAAGGTGTCGCGTCCATCTCGTCCGTGGAGGTGCTGCCGAGCGAGCCGAGCCCCGCTCTGATCCCGCTGGAATCGGTGCGCCGTCGGGTTGAGAGCCCTGAAGACGCCCGAGAGGCGGGGTGGGTACAGACGGCCGCAGCCGCCGAGATCCCGGACGGCGAGATCAGCCAGATGCGCCTGACGGACGTGTCGGGGAAGCAGGTCGAGATCATCGTGGTGCGGATCGGAGCCGGCCTCACCGCGTACAGGAACGAGTGCGCCCACATGGGGTTGCCGCTCGATGGGGCCCTGCTCGATGTGACAGCAGCGACGCTCACCTGCCCCTGGCACGGATTCTGCTTCGACGCGCTGTCAGGAGACTGTCTGAGCGCGCCCGGTGCGGCGCTCGAGCAGCTTCCGCTGCGGGTCGATGACGGGCACGTGTGGGTCAGGATCGGCGCATGAAGACAGTGAAGTTCGTCAGCGCCGCTCGCCGCGCCACTGTCGGTCCGCCTCCGGGCGAGCCGACCACAGACGTCTCCGGCGGGTGGCGAGTCGAGACCTGCTTGGGCGCGCCGGCGGTCGGCGGGCTGATGTTGCCGGCCGCCCACCCGACAGCATCGTGGATGTACGCGCCGCGCGGGGTGCACGTCGGCCGGGTGGACGGGCACGAGGTGCTCGTCGTCGCCGACACGGGCAACCACAGGGTGCTGATCTGGCAGCGCCTGCCCGAACGGGACGGGCAGGCGTGTGATGTCGTGCTCGGCCAACCGGACATGACGAGCGAGGGGGCGGCCGCCGGTGGCCGAAGCCTGCGCTACGGGATGAATCTGCCGACCGGTGTCCTGGTCCACGACGGGATGCTGATCGTGGCCGATTCCTGGCACCACCGTGTGCTCATCTACCGTCACCTGCCGCAGGCCGGCCACACCGAGCCGGATCTGGTCCTTGGCCAGCCGGATCCCGAGAGTGTCGAGCCGAACCGTGGCGGCGAGTGCTCAGCCACGTCGCTGTACTGGCCTTTCGGTGTGGGCGTGGTGGATGGCCGGTTCTATGTGGCCGACACAGGCAACCGCCGGGTGCTCGGCTGGTCAGGCGGCGTGCCGACCTCCTCCGGCATTCCACCGGACCTGGTCCTGGGGCAGTCGGCCGCCACTCACCGCGACGAGAATCGCGGCGGCCCGGCCGGCCGCGCGAGTTTTCGCTGGCCGCACGACGTGGCGGGAACGTCCGAGGGGCTTCTGGTCGCCGACGCCGGCAATCACCGCCTGCTGGGCTGGAGTCCGCACCCGACGTATGACCAAGACGCCGACCTGGTGATCGGCCAGTCGGACTTCGAGACGGCTGTGGAGTGGCCGTACGGGCCGCAGAGTGCCGACAGGCTGCGTTTTCCCTACGCACTCGATGTGGACGCCGGCCGGTTGGCGGTTGCCGACACAGCGAACAACCGGGTGCTGATCTGGGACGCGGTGCCTCATCCGGGTGACAGTGAGACAGGCCCGCCCGCGGATGTGGTGCTCGGTCAGCCCGGGTTCTCGGCCAACGGTGAGAACCGGTGGGACAGCATCACCCGGGATTCGATGTGCTGGCCGTACGGGCTGTCCCTCAGAGGCGATCGGCTGGCGGTCGCCGACTCCGGTAACAATCGGGTCGTCCTTTGGCGGCGGACATGACTGCCATGACGCAACGCGTGATCGCGACGGACTCTGGTCTCGGGCGGCTCCGGTTCACGATGGCCGGGGTGGTCCAGGGCGTCGGCTTCCGGCCGTTCATCCACCGTCTGGCGACCGAGCTGGGGCTCAGCGGTTTCGTCGGCAACACGACGGAGGGCGTCGTCGCCGAGGTGCAGGGAAGTCCCGCCGCTCTGGCTCAGTTCCGCAGGCGAGTGAACCGGGAAGCTCCACCGCTGGCGTTCATCACCAGCCTCACAGCGCAACCCGTGCCGCCCAAGCCGGCTGCCGACGCGGGCTTCCAGATCGTCGCCAGCCACGGCCGTACCGCGATGCGCACCCTCGTCTCCCCGGACGTGGCCACCTGCGCCGCGTGCCTCGCCGAGTTGTTCAGTCCGACAGACCGCCGGTACCGCCACCCGTTCATCACCTGCACCGACTGCGGGCCGCGGTTCACGATCATCCGGGAGCTGCCGTACGACCGCCTGACGACGACCATGGCCGACTTCCCGATGTGCCGGCTGTGTGCCCAGGAGTATCGAGACCAGGACGATCGCCGGTTCCATGCCCAGCCCATCGCCTGCACGGACTGCGGGCCGGTGCTGTGCTACGAGGGCGGCGGCACTCGCGTGGAGGGTGTCGATGCCGCGCTCGCTGCCGCCCAGCGCGCTCTCGCCGCAGGCCTCATCGTCGCGGTGAAGGGCATCGGCGGCTATCACCTGGCCTGCCGGGCCGATTCAGCGGTGGCCGTGTCGCGCCTGCGGGAACGCAAGGCCCGTGCCGAAAAGCCGTTCGCGTTGCTCGCACGCGATATGACAGTCGCACGGCGACTGGCGCGCATCGACATGGACGAGGAGCAGGTGCTGACGAGCGGTTCGCGCCCGATCGTGTTGTTGCGACGGCGGCCGGACGCACCACTGGTCGACGCGGTGGCACCCGGCAATCCGTTGATCGGGGTGATGCTGCCGTACACGCCGGTGCATCATCTGCTGCTCGCACCCGTGCCGGGCGCCGCCGTCGCACCCCCCGAGCTACTCGTGATGACGAGTGCGAACGTCAGCGACGAGCCGTTGTGCTTCAGTGACGCCGACGCCCTGACGCGGTTGCCGCACCTTGCCGACGCCGTCCTGACACACGACAGGCCGATCCACGTCCCGTGTGACGACTCCGTGGTACGCGTGGTGGACGGGCGGGAGCTGCCGATCCGGCGGTCCCGCGGCTACGCGCCGCTTCCCGTGCGGATCGGGCGTCGACTCACCCCCACCCTCGCGGTCGGCAGCGAGTTGAAGAACACCTCCTGCCTCATCGACGGCGCCAACGCCTTCTGCTCGGCGCACATAGGTGACATGGGCAGCCTGGAGGCCCTGCGCGCTTTCGAGCGAGCCGTCGATCAGCTCACGACCATCAACGACACCGTGCCGGAGGTGCTGGCCGCGGACGCGCACCCCGGTTACCAGACGCGCGCCTGGGCCGAGCGACACGGCGGCGGGCCGGACGAGCCGGCCGTGGAACTCGTCCAGCACCACCACGCGCACGTCGTGTCGCTGCTCGCCGAGCACGGCCGCATCGGCGAGCCGATCATCGGTGTCGCTTTCGACGGCACGGGCTACGGCGATGACGGGTCGGTCTGGGGCGGTGAGATCCTGCTGCTCGGCGAGGACACCGCCGAGTACACCCGCGCCGGGCATCTGCTGCCTGTCGACATGACGGGGGGCGACGCCGCGGTGCGCAATCCGTGCCGCACGGCGTTGGCCCACCTGGCTGCGGCGGGCCTGCCATGGGATCCCGAGCTGGGTCCGGTGCAGGCGTGCGACCGCCGTGAGCTGGCGGCGGTGCGGGCTCAGCTCATCTCGCGGGCGGGAACCGTCCGATGCTCCAGCATGGGGCGGCTGTTCGACGCGGTCGCCTCGCTGTTGGACGTCCGTCACCGCATCGGTTATGAGGCGCAGGCCGCGATCGAACTGGAGGCGCTTGCCGAATCCGGTCGTGCCATGGCCGGTGAAGACCCGGCCTGCGGGAGATTCACGGTCGCTGCGGACGGCGTCCTGGACCACCGTCCGGTGATTCGGGGCATCGTCGACGGGATGCACACCGGCACACCACCTGCGGAACTGGCCTACGGGTTTCACGTCGCGGTGGCCATGGCGGTCACCGAGGCGGCTGAGCGACTGGCCGGCACAACCGGCGTGCGCCTCGTCGGCCTGACCGGCGGTGTTTTCCAGAACGTGCTGCTCGCCCGCGAGTGCCGCCGCCGCCTGGAGGAGGCCGGTCTGGCCGTACTGACTCACTTCGTTGTGCCCCCGAACGACGGAGGGCTGGCACTCGGACAGGCCGTGGTCGCGGCCCTACGACGGACATCACCGCCGGTTGCTGCGCAAGAGGAGAGTGACGAGCCCAATCAGCAGCCAGGGCCGCTCTGAGAGCCGGACGGCCGAGTCCTCACCAACCACAACCGACAGACAGTCATAAGCCACAACCGGCCCTCCCGGGCCGCCTACCAAACTTACGGAGCGGTCATGTGTCTAGGTGTTCCCGGGCGCCTCATCGAGATATGGCAGGAGGCCGGCACCACGATGGCACGCGCTGACTTCGCGGGCGAGGAGCGACGCGTCTGCCTGGCCTATCTGCCCGATCTCGCAGTGGGTGACCACGTCATGGCACATATGGGCTTCGCGTTGACGAAGATCGACGCGGACACCGCTGCCGCGACGATCGACTTGATGCGGGAGTACGGGGTCCTCGTCGGCGAGACCGCGCAGGAGGGTGCCGCATGACCACGGACGTGTCCCCGCTGACCGAACCGGGCGCCGGCATCACACCCGACATGCTCGACGGCGGCCTTGCGGCAGATCTGGCGGATGCGGCGCTCTCGATCGCCCGCCGTTTCCACGCCGGTGCCACCCTGTGGGCCGTCTCTCCCCGCTGGGAACCCCACGCCCACCATGTGGCTGTCGAGTTCGTACACCCCGTGATCGTCGGCAAACGCGCTCTGCCCGCGTTCGCGCTGCGCTCGTCGGATCTCGTCGGGCAGGCCCGGGTGTCGGTCCGCGCGGGCGACCTGATCGTCGCTGTGGCCGCGGCCGACGATGCCGTGGTCGCGGACCTGATGCGACGGGCCGCGGCATGGGGCGCATGCACGGTCTGGATCGGCTCGGGCGCGCGGCCGGTCGCCGGTGCCGCCGACCACGTGCTGTGGCTCGATGATCCCCACCCGCTCGCCCCCGCGAGCGGCCGGTTCGTGCTGCTCTATCACCTGCTGTGGGAGCTGACCCATGTCTGCTTCGAACACCCGGGCCTGCTGCGGGAGCCCGCGGCCGAGTGCACCGACGAGGTGTGCGTGACCTGCAGTGACGAGGGGCGGCTTGCCGAGGTCGTCGAGCCTCCCGAGGGTCCTTTCGGCGACGCTCTCGTGCGTACCGCGACAGGTGAGGAGCGCATCGACGTCACCCTGGTCACGCCCGTGACGGTCGGGGACCTCGTACTGGTGCACGCCGGTGCGGCCCTCACCCGGCTCGAAGCGGAGGCAGGGCGATGAGTGCTACGGAGAACACCGGATTCCTGTACCCGTTCATCGAAGGCGACGAGCAGGACGCGGAGTCGTTGCTCGCCGATCTCGCCTCGTCGGCACGGCTCAAGGCGCGGGAAAGCGCCGCGCTGCAGCAGGCCACGCTCGCGTCATGTGCTGAACAGATCGGCGCCGCCGGGGTGGCGATGGCCCAGCGGTTCGCGTCCGGCGGACGGATGTACACCTTCGGCAACGGCGGAAGCTCGACGGACGCCGCCACTTTCGCCTCCCTGTTCGCGCAGCCGATCGCCGGACGGCCGTTGCCCGCCCTGAACCTCGCGGCCGACCAGGCCGTCGTCACGGCGCTCGGCAATGACGTCGGATTCGATCTGGTCTTCTCGCGCCAGATCATCGCTCACGCCTCGGACCGCGATATCGCTGTCGCCATGTCGACCAGCGGAAATTCCGCCGATCTGATGCGCGGTCTCACAGAGGCGTCGCAGCGCGGCCTCCTCACCATCGGGTTCGCCGGCTACGACGGCGGACAGATGGCCGCGTCACCGGAGGTCGGGTTCTGCTTCGTCGTTCCTTCGCAGAGCGTCCATCGCATCCAGGAGAGCCAGGCGATGCTCGGCTGTCGGCTCTGGACGACCGTGCAACGGCACCTGTCGACACCCACGAACACGCCAGGAGAAACACCATGACAACTGACTCGGACGTCCCGGCGGCGCCAGGCCTGGAGGACCAGGTGCTGGAGCGGATCAAGGCGTTTCGTAAGCGTCGGCCGAGGCTGATCGATGAGGTCGTGACACTCTCGCACGGTGCCGGCGGCAAGTCGTCAGCGGCCTTGGTCGATGCCGTGTTCCTGGAGGCGTTCCGCAACCCCGCACTCGAGCAGTTGGGCGACGCGGCCGTGGTGAGCCTTCCGTCCGGCGAGCGTCTGGCGTTCAGCACGGACTCCTACGTGGTCTCGCCACTGCGTTTCCCCGGCGGTTCGATCGGTCACCTCGCGGTCCACGGCACCGTCAACGACCTGGCCGTGTCCGGTGCCCGGCCTCGCTGGCTGTCGGTCGCCTTCGTGATCGCCGAGGGTTTCGAGATCGCCCGGCTGCGCGAGATCGTCGATGACATGGCCGGCGCGGCCCGCGAGGCAGGCGTGCAGTTGATCACCGGAGACACCAAGGTGGTGCCCAAGGGCTCTGCAGACGGCCTGTACATCACGACCGCGGGGGTCGGTCTGGTCCCCGCCGGCCGCGAACTGTCCGCCCAACGGATCCGTCCGGGCGACCGGGTGGTGCTGTCGGGGTCACTGGGAGATCACGGCATGGCTGTCATGCTGGCCCGCGGCGACCTGGCCATCGAGGCCGACATCCGCTCCGACACCGCGCCCCTGCACGACCTGGTCGAGGTGCTGCTCAAGGCGGCGCCGTCGACTCGATGGATGCGCGATCCGACACGTGGTGGCCTCGGCACCGTCTGCAATGAACTCGCGCAGGACAGCGGCCTCGCGGTGATCCTCGACGAGTTGCTACTGCCAGTGGCTCCGATGGTGCGCGGGGCCTGCGACATGCTCGGTATCGACCCCATATACGTGGCCAACGAGGGCAAGTTCGCCGCGGTCGTCGCACCTGACGAGGCCGAGGCGGCTGTCGCAGCCATGCGTGCCCACCCACTGGGCCAAGAGGCCTGCGTCATCGGCGAGATCGTCGAGCAGCCCCAGGGCATTGTCGCGCTGCGCACCCCGTTCGGAGGAAGCCGCATCGTCGACATGCTCGTCGGCGACCCACTGCCGCGGATCTGCTGAACAGCGGCGATGCCGCTCACCGACACAGAACGAGAGGAACAGACATGTGCCTGGGTATCCCCGGCCGCGTGGTCGAGATCACGGATCCGGACGGACATCTCGCGAGGGTCGACGTCGATGGTGTGCAGCGAGTGATCAGCGTGCGGTTGCTCGCGAAGCAGAACCTCGTCGCCGGTGACTGGGTGCTCGTTCATGTCGGATTCGCGATGGCGAGGATCGATGAGCATGAGGCCGCGTCGACACTCGATGCGCTGAAAAAGATGGGCCAGGCCTATTCCGACGAGCTCGACGCGTTCGACTCGACGGCGATCATCCAAGGGGATGTGCGATGAAGTTTGTTGACGAGTTTCGCGACCCATCCGCCGCGCGCGCCCTGGTCGCCGCGATCGGCGACCTCGTCGGTGACGACGAGTTCAAGTTCATGGAGGTCTGCGGAGGGCACACTCACACGATCTACCGACACGGCCTTGAACACATCCTGCCGTCGAACATCGAGTTGGTGCACGGGCCGGGCTGCCCGGTCTGCGTGATCCCCATGGGCCGGGTCGATGACGCCATGTGGCTCGCCGAGCAGCCGGACGTCATCTTCACTGTGTTCGGCGACATGATGCGGGTTCCCGGAAGCCGGGGAAACCTGCTGGAGGCCAAGGCTCGCGGAGCGGACGTGCGATTCGTCTACTCTCCGCTCGACGCACTGCGCCTGGCCGTCGAGAACCCCGACAAGCAGGTCGTGTTCTTCGCCGTCGGCTTCGAGACGACGGCACCGTCCACCGCGGTGACACTCGTCCGGGCCAAGGAACTCGGTGTGCGGAACTTCAGCGTCTTCTGCAATCACGTCACGATCGTGCCGCCGATCAAGGCCATCCTGGACTCGCCGGATCTCAGGCTTTCGGGCTTCCTGGGCCCTGGCCATGTCTCCACGGTCGTGGGCAACCGCCCCTACCGCTTCGTGTCCGAGGTGTACAAGAAGCCCCTCGTGGTCGCCGGCTTCGAGCCACTGGACATCCTGGCGTCGGTGCACATGCTGCTGCTGCAGATCCGGGAGGGCCGCTGCGAAGTCGAGAACCAGTACTCGCGTGTGGTCCGTGAGGAAGGCAACCCGCATGCCCTTGAGTTGCTGGCCGAGGTCTTCGAACTGCGCCCGCACTTCGAATGGCGCGGTTTGGGGTTCATCTCGCAAAGCGCGCTGAAGCTGCATGAGCGCTACGCCGACTTCGACGCCGAATTGCGCTACAACATGCCGGGGATACGGGTCGCCGACCCCAAGGCCTGCCAGTGTGGTGAGGTGCTCAAAGGTGTCCTCAAGCCATGGCAGTGCAAGGTGTTCGGCACGGCGTGCACACCGGAGACCCCCATCGGCACTTGCATGGTCTCCCCCGAGGGGGCCTGCGCGGCTTACTACAACTTCGGACGGTTGCACCGCGAGACCGCACTGCTCGTCGGCCAGGCCCGTCGGCCGTGACACACGCACCGTCCGGCCCGGGTCCGAAACTGTTCGCCCGGTACGCCTACGCGCCGAACGAGCTCGGCTACTGCGGCCCCGCTGAGGCCGCGAGCATGTTCGAGCTCGGCGCGACCGGGAGCACCGGCGCCGACGTGGTAGCACTGGCACGCCGCTTCCACGGCGCGTGGCCGTACCTGACGACTCTGGCCGAGCTGGCCGGTCTGGACGACCCGCTCGACGAGCGGGTCGTGCGTGCGTACTGGATCGGCGGCCCCCTCCTGCGCGAGGTGGACCAGCTGCGCTTCGGCGAACGGCTGCTCGCGACCATCGGCTCGCAGGCGGGCCACTACTGGCAGCACCTCACCGACTCATTGGTGACCGAGGCCAGCGCCACCCACGGCTTCCATGTGTTCGGCGTCTACCCGTGGACCCGGCTGCTGAGCTCCGGACCGGCCGACCAACCGCTGTACGTGCTGGACAACTGCCGTATTCGCTGGGGCCGTGTGGTGGCACGGGACGGCGACCATGTCATCGCCCGCTCGCGGCGGTTGACGTGGAACGGCCGGCGCCTCGGGCTGTCCCCCGCTGGACGCGAACGGGTGCGCATCGTGGTGGAGGGAGCCGGCTTCGTCCCGGATGCCGGCCCCGGGGACTGGCTGGCCCTGCACTGGGACTGGGCCTGCGACCGCCTGTCCCCCGCGGACGTGGCACGGCTGCGCTACTGGACACAGTGGCAGTTGCGCGCGACGAACCTGCGGCTCGCCAATGAAGATGCTGTGGAGGACTGAAACGCTGCCTGCAGGGGAGGAGTGGCGGTACGCCCGGCACTACGGGGTGTGGGACTGTCAAACGAGTGGCTCTGATCCGGAGTCGGTGGTGACGGCTGGTGACGGATGTCATTGATGTTGTATGCGCGATGTCAACTCCCCTGTGGCAACGGTGTTTCAGGGCTCTCGGCGCTGGTCATCGAGGATGTGGCGGACGACGGCGAGATGATCCGGGTCTTGTCCGGACCCGGGTTGTCCCCTTTCCCTGCCCGATGTGCGGGGGTCCCGACGGGGAAGGTGCACGGCTACCGGCAGTGCCAATCTGCTGGTCCGCTACCTCAATCAGGGCCGCGCCGAAGGCCACCGGCCCGTGACAGCCCCCCGCCGCGTCGCCCGGCTCCTGCTCACCCACCCCGAGCACCTGTGGACCAGGGACACCGACCTGCTCGGCCTCCTCGCCGCGGCGTGCCCGGAGATGACCCAACTCGCCCGAGTCATTAACGAGTTCGCCGCGTTCCTGACGCCGGCCCAGGGCAACGACGACAAGCTCACCCAGTGGATCGCCACACCCCGCACCGCTGGCCCGCCCCCCGCCTGCACAGCTTCTGCAACGGCCTCGAACTCGACCGCGCCGCCGTGAACGCCGGCCCCTCATCCTGCCCCACCACAACGGCCGGACCGAGGGCGCCAATACCCGTACCAAGAAGATCATGCGGCAGATGCACGGCCGAGCAGGATTCGGCCTCCTCCGTCACCGCATCCACCTGCATTGAGGAGAACGCACCGTCACCACCGACTACGGAACAGAGCCGAACGTCTTACAGTCCCGCCCGCGGACGGCGAACACTGCGCTGCGCAGCATCGAGTCCGTCGAGCACCACATCTCGGTGGATCAACAGGTCGTCGAGGCTCCGGTCACGCGCCAGTACAGCAGTTGTTGGGGGCACCCTCGTCTCCTCGCATCGGGAGGGGAGCTACGCGGTGACTCTGTCCGTGGCCGCGGGGTCGTCATCGAAGGTCATCTCCGGTGCGGGCCGGCGGAAGCCCTTGGTCAGGACGGCCAGGTAGACGACGCCGATCCCCAGCCATACGCCGCCGATCTGGAGTGCGACGTCACCGAGCCTCGTGAGCAGGTAGAGGGAAACGCCGGCGCCGATGGCCGGCATCACCAGGTACGAGAAGAGGTGGGGGGTGCGGCCGTGTCTGCGCTCGCGGACCAGGTGGGCGATCACGCAGACATTCACCAGGGCGAAGCCGAGAAAGGCGCCGAAGTTGATGAACGAGGTGGCTGTGGTCAGGTCGAGTTTCATGGCGATGACACCGGCGGCCGCGGTCAGCAGCAGGTTCAGGACGGGCGTGCCGGTCTTCCCCGACAGGTTGCCGAAGACGGCCTTGGGCAGTGCGCCGTCGCGTCCCATGACGTACATGAGACGGGCGGCGGAGGCTTGCAGGGCGATACAGGAGGCGATGGATCCGGCGATGGTGACGAAGTTGATGAGCTCGGCGTACGTCTCGCCGCCGACCTGGACCTTCAGGTGGTAGGCGGCCGCGTCGACGTCGGCGAACTGCGCGCCGGGGTGGACCAGTTGCATCACGAAGGACAGCACGATGAAGATGGCTCCGGCGGCGAGGACGCAGCCGATGATGCCGCGGCCGATCGTCCTCGCCCCGCCCCTGGCCTCCTCGCCCAGCGTGGAGACGGCGTCGAAGCCGAGGAAGGAGTACGCGGCGATGGCGGCGGCCGCGGTGACCGCGCCGATCGAAGTGCCGGAGTTCCACAGGGCGTCCGTGGCGGGCGCGGAGGAGCCGTGTTTGCCGAGGAAGACGACACACAGGGTGGCGAAGAGGACCAGCGACCCCAGAGCGATGAACATCAGGACCTTGTTGACGCGGTCCGCGAGCTTCATGCCGAAGACGTTGATGGCGGTGGTGATGCCCACCGAACCGATCAGCCAGACCCACTTGGGTATCTCGGGGAACTGGGCGTGGAAGTAGATCGCCGTGATCAGCCAGCCGACCATCGGGATGAAGAAGTAGTCGAGCAGCATCGCCCAGCCGGACAGGAAACCGATGCGGCTGTCGAGCATCTTGCGGGCGTAGGTGTAGACCGACCCCGCGCCGGGCACGGCGCGCGCCATCTTCGCGTAACTCAGCCCGGTGAGCAGCATCGCGAGGGTGGCGACGGCGAACGCGGTCGGGGCCACGCCGCCGCTGGTGGCGGCGACCACGCCGAACATGGTGACGACGATGCCAGGGGAGATGTAGGCCAGGCCGAACAGGACGACGGAGAGGAGGCTCAGGTCGCCCTTCAGTCTCATGCTGTTCCCAGTTGTCTCGCTGCTCATCGTGGTGGCTCCTCGGTGGTGTGGGCGGGGTTCCAGGTGGCGGGGTCGATGCGGCCCCCGTACAGCGGGAGTTCGAGGGACGGGTCGCCGGGGCGGAACTGGTCCCAGATCCGGTTGAGACCGGCGGTGCCGTAGCGGCGCACGTTGCCGACCTCGTCGAGGTCGATCACGTCGGTGAGGGTGGAGTCGCCGGCGTCGACGGTTTCGGCGCGCACCGTGCCCTGGGGATCGATGACGAGGCTGCGGCCGATCCCGGAGGGGGCGGCGGAGTTGACGCTGGCGACGAAGACCTGATTGGTGATGGCGTTGGCGCGGCTGAGGACGACTTCCTGCGTGCGGTCGGTCGTCGGCGTGCGGACCACGTTGACGATCAACTCGGCGCCCATCCAGGCCAGATGGCGGGAGACCTCCGGGAACCAGGCGTCGTAGCAGATGGACAGTCCGATGCGACCGACCCCGGGGAGGTCGACGACCTCGAACCGGTCGCCGGGCGTGGTCGTCTCGTACGGGCGCCACGGGAAGACCTTGCGGTAGGCGGCGAGGCGCTCACCCTGTGGTGAATAGAGCGGTGTCGTGTTGTGGACGCGGTCGCCGGTGCCTCGTTCGTAGACGCTGCCGGGCACGAGCCAGATACCCAGATCCCCCGCGAGTTCGGCGAAGGCCGCATCGCGTTTGCCGTCGAGCGGCTCGGCGGCCTTCTCCGGGGCGGCCGGGATGCCGGGGTCGCTCTCGCCGAGGTGCAGTTCGGGGTAGACGACGAGGGCGCCGGGTGCGTGCAGTTTCACGCGCCGCTCCACGTCGGCGGCAAAGCCTGCGAGGTCGTCGACCGGGCGGCCGGGCGCCTGGGCGAGGATCAGGGGCAGGGGGCGGGCCATGCGGGAACCAGCCAATCGAAAGATTGTTGTATGAGGGGAAGTCGACGGAGATTCGGGTGCCGATAACCGAAAGTTACGGTGGTCCAAGAATGCAGCCAGTCAGCCATAGCCTCAAATACTTGGAAGGGTTGACTATCATGCCTTTGAGGCATGAAAGCCTCCTCCGTCTCCCGAGGGATCACCGCCATGGAACTCCGAGTGCTGCGCTACTTCCTGACCATCGTGGAGACCGGTTCGGTCACCAAGGCTGCCGAGGTGGTCCGCGTCGCCCAGCCCTCGCTGTCACGCCAACTGCGCAGCCTGGAAGGGAACTTGGGGATGACGCTCTTCGACCGCGGCGGCAAGCAGATGGTCCTGACGGCGGCCGGCCGGCGCTTCCTTCCCCTGGCCCGGGACCTGGTCGCCCGCGCGGACACTGCCGAGGCCGCGGTCGGTGCGCTGGCTGCCGGTCGTGCCATGCGGATCACCGTGGCGGCGCCGGCCACCACCATCACCGACGTGATCGCGCCGTTTCTGGCCACCTGGGGGCCGGAGGATCCGCTCGTCACCGTGCAGGCGGAGACCCCGGCACATGCCTACCAGGCCCTTGCGAGGGGCGCCGACGTAGCCATCTCCTCGGCAGCGCCGAGGCGCCGTTTCGCCGGGCTCCCGGTGGCCCGCCTGCCGCTGTGGGCCTACGTCCGTGCCGACCATGCCTGGGCGGACCGGGACCGCGTCACCATCAGGGAACTTGCCGCGGCGCCCCTCATCGTCCTCACCCCGGCGCACGGCACCCGCCGCATCGTGGACCATGCCGTGCAGGACGCGGACGCCTCGTACGACATCGTGCTCGAATGCGACACCCCGCACGTCGCACAGGCCATGGCAGCTTCGGGCCATGGTGTCGCGGTGGTCTCCGACGATCCCCGCTTCGACCTGCACCCGCTGCTGATCCTCGACAGCACGGGCGAACCGCTGCAGATCCACCTGCACGCGGCATGGGACGCCGGCCACTATGCGCTGCACAGCATCGAGGCATTCGCGGCCGGGTTGTCACGCTTTTGTGTCGAGCGGTACGGGCCCCAGGTCGCCGCCCGCCTGTGAACTGCAGCGACGACTACAGACCACAGCCCTCGCCACGGCGCGAGGCGTGACCGCACGCCGACCCGACGGCCGACAGGCCAAGGAGAGCTGAAGGTATGCCCGGCAGGCAGCCTGGCCAGACCGGGCAGGCATCGGACGATGGCCCCCGGTGCGCCCCACCATGCGGCGATATCCGCATCAGCTGCGAGCCCGAGACGACTGGCGCAGCAGCTTGCGGGCCGTGCGCAGGAGGGTCGCCGCGGCCTCGGGAACGCCAGCGGGCACGACCAGGTCCTTGACGAGGTGTTCATGGCATTCATCTCAAGTCGCCGCAGACGGACACGTCCCGTCCTGGAGCTCGACGATGCTGCCCTCAGCAGACTGCTGAAGTCCCTCCAGGCGAACGACAAGTGCGGGCACGATCGCGACGACGGGCCTGTGCATGGCGCAGATAGCCCGTCTCCTGGACCAGAGCCGGGCCGGCTGGGACCGAACCCACCAGCGCTCCGTGCTGGCGTACCGCCCGTCCGAACCGCACGGGCCCCGTGCCTGGGCCAATCGTGAGCCGCGCAACGCGAGCGCGCTTCTCCTCTCCGCATGGGCACAGCTCGAACGCGGAAGCTCCCGGGGGCGCCTGGAGGGCCGCAATCGCCGGCAGCTGTCTGCGCGCCGCCGAACTGGCGCCGGAGGACCACTCCCTGGGTGGTCCTGTTGGGTCTGTCACGGCTGGAGCGCCGCAGTCAGCCGAAGGTGTTCGGCTTGTGGAACGAGGTCCTGACCCGCGACCGTGGAACCGCGAGGCGTACCTGAGCATGCTGCGCTGTCTGGAGCCGGAGGAGATGGGATCGCGGATCCAGGTACTGGACTTCGTCGACGCGGTCCGCGCCCGCACACCCGCGGACGCGCCCTGGTCGCGGCCACCGAGCTCACCGCCCAGACTCTGCAGTACCACTCCGTCCTCACCCGGGGCGGAGTCGAGGCACTGATGGCACGCAACCACTGGTCCCACGCATCGGCCGCCCAGGCCCTCGACCGTGCGGCGCACACACCTGGGCCCGGCCCGGGTTCTTCCACCGCGCGGCGGCCCTGGCCCACCTGAACCTGCTGGCCTACGCGCTGATGGCCGCCGAGCGGCGCGGCGAGGCCAGTGCGGTCTTCGAGGCGATCAACGGTACGGTCGCGTCCTGGCCCTGGAGCGTCGGCGGCGACCCGGCGTCCGAGTTCGAGAAGGCGCGGATCAGGAGCGGGACCGGCGTGTGACCTGCGGGCCCCCCATCCCTCGCCGAGGCGGGCGGACGGCTGTTGACCGCAGAGGAACGTGGTAGGGGCCCGCATCTGCCGAGCTCCCTACCACGAGTCGCCATCGGCGGACGTCAACCGCGGATGATGTTCCGGGCCTTGCAGGTCCTTCTGGCCAGGGGTGACGTCACGCTGCCGCCGGCCGCCCTGGGTCCTTCGATCTCCCCGGTCTCGAAGCCGTCATTGCCAAGCAACTGGCCGGCCGTGCACGTCCCGCCGCCCCCGCCGGTGGCGGGCAGCTTGTACGCCTGCGCGGCTGCCGCCGACCAGCCGAACTCGTCGTTGTCGCTGAAGTAGTAGTACGTGGCGCCGTTGGGCAGCATCGCCGCGGTGATGCCGCCGAAGCCGGACATGAACGGCACGTACACCGGGCTGGTGAACACCGGGTTGTCCGCCGAGGTGAACTGCCGGGCCCACAGGCCGCTCTGGTACTTGTAGGTCTTGCCGGTCGTGTCGGCGGTCGTGGTGATGCCGCGGTTCGCCGGGTTCTGCTGCATCGCGTCGGCGAGCATCGTCGCGTCGAGCTTCTGCACCCCGTCGATCTTCCCGCCGTCGGCGTTCAGGAACCGGCTGACCTTGGCGATGTCGTCCTGCGTGTAGAACAGGCCGTACCCGCCCAACGGCTGCCCGGTGGCGCTGTTGTCGGTGCGCTCGGTGGTCAGCACGTCCGGGCTCAGGTGCAGCGGGACCAGCACCTGGTCGCGGATCCAGCGGTAGATGTCGCTGCCGGCGCCGGCCTTGGACACCAGGTAGTTCTGCATCGCCCGAGCCAGCACGAAGGTGTCGGAGGAGTGGTAGACCCACTTCGTGCCGGGTGCGGCGGAGTGCGGGAAGGCCAGCGCGGCGTTCATCTTCGGCCCGTACGCCTCGGCGTCGAAGAACGCCGTCATGCCGCCGCCGGACTCGTCGGCCTCGAAGGCGCTGGAGAGGTAGTTGCCAGTGGCCATGTTCGCGGTGTCCTGGAACGTGACGCCGCTCCAGGCGGAGGTGTCCGCCTCGCCGACCCAGTCGCGGATCAGCTGCGACGGCACGGACGAGCCGTAGACCTGCGTCAGCCGCATCAGCACGATGCCGGCGAACATCGTCTTGGCCAGCGAGTACGACGGCAGCACCATCTGGTTGCAATACGGGTACGCGCCCTGCCGGGTCTGGCACGCGCCGACGTAGTTCACCCCGCCGTAGGACACGCCGTACGTACTCAGCGCCGAGGCGCTGACGCCGCTGCCGAACGCGCTGGTGTCGATGCCGGCGTTCGGGTAGTCGGTGCGCAGCGCGCTGATCGGCTTGGTCGGGACGCGGTGGGCGACCTCGGCGGCGTACGCGTTCTTCAGGTCGGTGTCACCGGTCACGGTGTGCCGGGAGTAGGTCGCGCCGACCTGGCCCCACATGTCGAACTGGAAGTACTGGCACGTCTCGTGCGTGATCTGGTAGCGGACCTTGGAGATCTTGCTGCCGCCGAAGAGGAAGGTCAGCAGGCCGTTGTGCACGCAGTTCGCGTTGCGCTCGACCAGCGCGAAAGGCAGCGAGACGCGGGTGCGGCCACCGTCGCCGTACTCGTTCCAGGCGCGGCCGCCCCCGACGATCAGGTTCCAGTACGCGCTCCCGGTGATCTGCAGGCCGCGGACGGCAGGGATGACGTGGCTGCCCCTCTGCACGAGATCGATGCTCACCGGCGGCAGGTGCTTGAGCGCGGCGGTGGCCGCGTAGTTGTAGGTGTCCTTGACGGTCCGGAAACCGCCTGCGGTGGCCACGCCGTTGAGCGTCAGGGTGCCCTCGAAGGTGCGCGTCGGGGCTGCGGCAGCCGCGGGCAGCGCGAAGGCGTCGTTGGCGACGGTGCCGGTGGCCGCGCCGCTGGTCAGGTCGGCGGCGGTCAGCACCTTCCTGGTCACGGCGCCGCTGCCGGTGAGCGGATCACCGGGTACGGCGGTCGTGGCGTACGCGGGTCTCGCCGTCAACGGCGACAACGGCACGAGGACCAGAGCCAGTACGAGGAATGCCAGCACGGCGCAACAGCGCCGGGCGAACAAGACGGACACAGTGAACTCCTCGGGAACACGAAGGGGTAGTGCCCGCATTCTGGTGACGCGCGCTGCTGCCGTCGAAGACCAATTGGGGTTCGACGACATGCCTCGAAGGCATCGGCGGGGGTCAGAGGTCAGCCGGACCGGCGGCCGCCGGAAGTCAGAAATCATATGGTGGGCAACCGCTGCTGGTGGGCAGTCAGCAGGCGGGCGAGGAACTCGCCGGTGTGGCGCGGGACGTCGAGCGTGGCAACACAGGTGCCCAACGTGAAGCCTGTGGTTCAACAGACGATCTTGTGGTGAGCACCGTCCTACCATCGGTGCACTGACGCAGTTGGGGGCCGGTGGTCCCGGGCGGGGTGTCGGCGTCGAGGTCGACGAAGAGGACGCCCAGGCGCGGCGCAGGCCGTGGAGCTCTGCCTCGCTGATGGTCGGTGAATGGGGTGCGGGGTGGTGCGCAGCGGCTCGGCTGTTCCCAGCCGCCAGTTTCTTCGATGCGCCGGCTTCTGCCCGGCGCTTGAGGCGCGGAAGCCCCGCCGACGCGCAACCGGTAGCCGGTGCGCCCCGAGCCGCCGAGGCGCACCAGCCCGTGCCTGCCGTTCCTCCTCTTACCTTGTCTGGGAGTGGCGCGGGGGTCTGCTGAGGTGATGTCGGGCCTTCCGTCCATGTCAAAAAGGACCGGTGAACCTGGTAGTGGGCGAGGTTGTCGGTTGGGGTTGTGGGCGGAATTGTCGTCCTGGTCGGGGGCAGGGATATCGCACCGTGATGTCGGTCGGGCCCCTGTGGCCGGGATCTTGGTCAGGGGTGGCTACTGGCCTGAGCAGTACGCGGGGATGAAAGGTCGCAGTGTGCGACCAACGGCCAGATGCACCTGATCATCGCGCCGGGGGTGTGGATCGAGCAGTCGTCCCGGCGTGGCGGCGAAGTGCGCGAACTCGGGGGCGCTTCCGGCGGCGGAAGCCGTCCATCGTTCCCCAGATTCCGACCTGAAGTCCTGTCCTTCGAGCCCTTCTTGGCCACTCAAAGCCCCGCGTAGCCGGTCATCTCGAAGCGGATGCTCCTGCCCCTGTACGCATTCGATGGCGGTGCGGCGTCGACCGGGGAGCCTGGCTCCCGGCTGTCATGCGCCGAGACCTACGCCGGTGGTGATGTAGTGGACCACTTCCTGGGTGTTTGTGTTCTCGGCCCGCAGATCGGCGATCATGTGCCCGCCTCGCAGCACCCACACGAAGTCGGACACCTGCATGACCTGCTCGATGTTGTGGCTGATCAACACGACCGCCAGACCGCGATCGGCCAGGGACCTGACGACTTCCAGCACGCGCCCGGTTTCCTTCACGCCCAGTGCGGCGGTGGGCTCGTCCATCAGCACGACCTCGCTGCCCCAGCCGACGGCCCTGGCGATGGCGATGCCCTGCCGCTGGCCGCCCGACATGGCGCCCACCTTCGCCTTGATGTTGGGCATGCGGATCCCGTACTCGTCGATCAGTTCTGCAGCCTTGGCTTCCATGGGCTTCTTCCGCAGACGGAACAGTGAGCGGGGGCCGCCGGACAGTTCCCGGCCAAGGAAGAGGTTCGCCGCGACGTCCAGGTTGTCGGCCAGGGCCAGGTTCTGGTGGACCGTCTCGATGCCCGCAAGCCGTGCGTCGTTGGGGCCGGCGAAGGTCACCGGCGCCCCGTTCACGAACAGCCCTCCTTCATCGGGTGAGTGCACACCGGACAGGCACCGGATCAAGGTGGACTTGCCTGCGCCGTTGTCTCCGACCAGGGCGGTCACCTCTCCTGCCCGGGCTGAGAAGGTCACGTTGTCCAGTGCCACCACACCACCGAAGCACTTGATGATCCCTTGTGCCGAGACCGCGGGGGCTGGCCCCGTCTCGCCGCCAGGGTGCTGTCCGAGTTTCTGCATGGCTGCTCTCCTTTGCGGGTCGTCGCTCCTCACTTGGCGGCAGGACAGGAAGAGATGGGATACCCGGCGGTCTTCACCGCAGCCTTGATGTTGTCCGCGTTGACCGGCACGGCCGGGAAGAGGACCTCCTTCTGCACGGGCTTGCCCGTGTGGATCTTGGCGGCGATGTCCGCCGCCGGACTCGTCATCTCTCATAAGCTCAAGCTCATCGCCTGACCCGAACAAGGCCGGCCCGCGGGACCGCCCGAGCAGACAGCCCATCAGAGGGACGGGAGAGGCTCAGCGTCGCCCACGCCTGTGATCCGCGTCCATATGCGGCTTGCACGGGCGCGGGAGGGGCCCGCTCGTAGGTGTCTGTGTGTCGAACGCCAGCTCCACACCATTCCCGGCCCTCTCGGGGACAGCGCCGTCCTCCGTCAGCCGGAAGGGACCAGGACTCAGGCGGCAGTGCCGCGACCGCCCGCTCGTATGTGTCGGTGCTGGTATCGATCGTCAACCGCACGCCATCCTCGACTGCCCCGAAGCCCTCCACCAAGCCCTCAGCGTCTGACCCCAGCGCCCTCAACGGCTGCGCTGACCGACCGGCTCAGTGCTGACAGTGATCGCGCTGGGACGGGTAGCGGGAACCGAGCTGGCGCCAGTGGCCGTGCACGATGCCTTCAGCCTCGCGCACCGCCCGCTGAGTGCATGCCAGGTCCATCGACAGGCCCTGCCCAGCCGGGGCACCCGGCGCAGCCCGTGCCCCGACCATCCCCCAGCGCCGTCCGGCGCGAGGCACAGCGGGATACGCCCACAGTGCGCGGCCTGCCACGTCGGCCCGCCAGGCACCATCGCGCCGGCAGTACCGTCGCCACCACCGACAACGCGCTGGCGGCATAGACCTCATGACCGGCCACTGGCTCCTCCTGCCGGACATCCGCATGGAACGTGCCGGATTCATCTGTCCCGGCAGTGCCGAGCACCCGCCGATTCTTCCTGCCCGGGAAACGTTCCGACGGCGGTCCCGGCGACGGCGGCAGGCGGCTGTCGTAGAAGGGGCACCGGCACCCGGTCGAGGTCATCTCCCACTGTGTGTGGCTGCACCACCGCTTCCCGCTCAGCTTCCGCGAGGTCGAGGAGCTCATGCTCGAGCGCGGCGTGAGCGTCTCCTACGAGACGATCCGCCGCTGATGCGCCGAGGTGGGCAGGCCTACGCCACCGCGCTGCGCCGCGGGCAGCCCCGGCCCGGTGACAAGTGGCACCTGGACGAGGTCCTCATCACGATCAACGGGCGGTTGCAGAACCTGTGGCGGGCCGTCGACCAAAACGGCAACGTCCTGGACATCCTGGCGCAGAACCGTCGGAACAAGACCGCGGCCAGGCGCTTCATCCGCAGTCTGATGAAGAGGATGGGCGCGGTGCCGCGGGTGGTCGTCACCGACAAGCTCCGCTCCTACGGCGCTGCCCACCGGGAGGTCATGCACTGCGTCGAGCACCGAAGTCGAAGGCCTGAACAACCGGGCCGAGAACAGCCACCAACCGACCCGGCAGCGTGAACGGGCGACGAAGAACTTCCGCTCCGTGCGCAGGCCCCAGCGGTTCCTGCCCGCGTTCAGCGGTATCCCTCCCGGCCCCGCCGCCAACGGATGCCCGCCCACGACTGCCGAGCCGAGAGACCGTCCGCTTCGCCCTCTGGGTGCAGATCACCGGCGTCGCCGGCCTTGCCACCGCGGCCTGAGCACCAGCCCGGCTCCCAAGCCCACCCTGCCCCGACGCGCCGTCAGGCAGTCACAGCCAGCAACGTGACAACGCCGACTGTCGTGCTCTACGTCAGCCAGGCCCAGCCGGAGGTGACCGTTCCCATGCAGCAGGATGTCCTCTCAGCGAAGCTCCGCGGCGAGCGTCGCGATCAGTTCGCGGGTCCGGAACTTGGAGGCAATCAGTTCCTCGCGGTTGTCCCCGATCGGAAGCAGGCGCACCGAGAGGTCGGTGGCGCCCGCGTCGGCGAAGCGGCGCAGGCGGGACAGGATCGCCTTCTCCTCGCCCACCGCGCACAGGTCGCCGATGTCGCGGGCTTCGCCCTGCTCGAGAAGGCGCTGGTAGTTGGGTGAAATCTCGGCCTCGCCGAGAATGCGGTTGGCGCGTTCGCGGGCTTCGTCGACCCGCGAGGGCTCGCACAGACAGACGGGGACACCGGCCACGATACGCGGGGCGGGGCGGCCGGCGGCTTCGGCGGCCTTCGTGATGCGGGGAACGACGTGGTCGGCGATGGCGCGCTCGTCGGCCATCCAGAGGACTGTGCCGTCCGCGCGTTCGCCGGCGAGACGCAGCATGACCGGCCCCAGTGCGGCGACGAGGACGGGCAGCGGGGTCACCGGCCCGATGTCGAGGGGGTTGTGGACGTTGAAGGTGGGGTTCTCGACGTCGACCGGACCGGGGGCGGCGCGTGCCGCGTCGAGGACGTCGAGGTAGTCGCGGGTAAGGCCGGCAGGCTTCTCGTACGGCAGGCCGAGCATGTCGCGGATCACCCAGTGGTGCGAGGGGCCGACGCCGAGGGCGAGCCGGCCGCCGGTGGCCGCGTGGGCGGAAAGAGCCTGGCGGGCGAGGGCGATCGGGTGCTGTGCCTGCAACGGCACCACGGCGGTGCCCAACTCGATACGGGTGGTGCGCGTTCCCATGAGGGTCACGGCGGTCAGCGCGTCAAAGTCGGTGGGGATCTGCGGGACCCACACCGTGTCGAGTCCCGCCGCCTCGGCCCACGCGACATCGTCGAGCATCCGGGCGGCTTTGCGGGCGCTGTCACCGCGCTCGGGGCCGATCATCACGCCTGTGCGCACGGTATGTCCTCCTGCTGGTTCGGGGCTGTCGCCGCGGACCTGTGCCGCGCGCAGGGGGCGGCTCACACGGCCCGGTCGGATGGGGCGGGTGACGCGGCGCCCCCGAGGCCCAGGGCCGCCGCGTCCGCCTGGGCTGCCAACTTGCGCATCTTGTGAACGAGTTCGTCCAGCGGCACGCCCGTCGGGAAGACCGCGGCCGCCCCCGCGTCGAGGAGCCGGGATACGTCGCCCGCCGGGACGGTGCCGCCCACGACGACCGCGATGTCCTCGGCGCCCGCGGCACGCAGTGCTTCCACCGTGCGGCGGGTCAGCGCCAGATGGGCGCCGGACAGGATGCTCAGTCCGACCACCGCGACGTCCTCCTGGACCGCGGTGGCGACGATGTCGTCGATGCGCTGCCGGATGCCGGTGAAGATGACCTCGAAGCCCGCGTCGCGCAGCGCTCGCGCGACGATCTTCGCTCCTCGGTCGTGTCCGTCGAGTCCGGGTTTGGCGACGAGGATGCGGGCGCCGGCCATCAGTACACCACCGGCTGCCGGAACTCGCCCCACACATCTTTGAGCGCGGTCACCATCTCTCCGACCGTGCAGTAGGCGAGGGCGCAGTCGACGAGCAGGGGCATCAGGTTGTCCGTCCCTTCGGCAGCGCGCGCCAGTGCGGTGAGCGAGGTCCCTACGGCCGAGGGGTCGCGCTCCGCCTTGACCCTGGCGAGCCGGTCGAGCTGCAACTGGCGCCCCTTGGGGTCGAGTTCGTAGGTGGAGATATCCGGCGCGGGTTCGTCCGAGACGAAACGATTGACGCCCACGACCGGCCGCTCACCCGACTCGGTCGCCTGATGGATGCGGTACGCCTCGTCGGCGATGAGGCCTTGCAGATAGCCGTCCTCGATGGCGCGGACCATGCCGCCGTGGGCGTCGAGGTCGTCCATGATCTCGACGATGCGGGCCTCGGTGGCGTCGGTGAGGGCCTCGACGAAGTACGAGCCGCCGAGCGGGTCGGCGACGCGCGTGACACCGGTCTCGTGGGCGAGGATCTGCTGGGTGCGCAGGGCCAGCGTGGCCGACTCCTCGCTGGGCAGCGCGAACGGCTCGTCCCAGGCGGCGGTGAACATCGACTGCACGCCGCCGAGGACGGAAGCGAGCGCCTCGTAGGCGACGCGCACGGTGTTGTTGCGGGCCTGCGGCGCGTACAGGGAGGCTCCGCCCGCCACGCAGCCGAAGCGGAACATCGCCGCCTTGTCGGTGCCCGCCCCGTAACGCTCGCGCACGATCGTGGCCCAACGCCTGCGTCCGGCACGGTATTTGGCGACCTCTTCGAAGAAGTCGCCGTGCGTGTAGAAGAAGAACGAGACCTGCGGCGCGAACTGGTCGATGGTCATCCGGCCGCGCGCGAGGACGGTGTCGCAGTACGTGACGCCGTCGGCGAGCGTGAACGCCATCTCCTGCACGGCGTTGGCTCCCGCGTCGCGGAAGTGCGCTCCGGCGACCGAGATCGCGTTGAACCTCGGCACCTCGGCGGCGCAGAACTCGATGGTGTCCGCGATCAGGCGCAGGGACGGCTCCGCGGGCCAGATCCAGGTGCCGCGTGAGGCGTACTCCTTGAGAATGTCGTTCTGGATGGTGCCGGTGAGCTTCTCCCGCGGCACGCCCTTGCGCTCCGCCGCCGCCACGTAGAAGGCGAGGAGGATCGCGGCGGTGCCGTTGATCGTGAAGCTGGTGCTGATCCGGTCGAGCGGTATCCCGTCGAAGAGCACCTCGGCGTCCGCGAGGGTGTCGACGGCGACGCCGACCCGGCCCACTTCCTCGGCCACCTCAGGGTCGTCGGAGTCGTATCCGCACTGGGTGGGCAGGTCCAGGGCCACCGACAGGCCGGTGCCTCCCTGGTCGAGGAGGTAGCGGTAACGCCGGTTGGACTCTTCGGCGGTGCCGAAGCCCGAGTACTGGCGCAGGGTCCACAGTCGACCCCGGTAGCCGGTCGCGTAATTGCCGCGGGTGAAGGGATAGCTGCCCGGCGGGGGCGGCTCGGCACCACGGTCCTGCCGTCCGTAGACCGGCTTGAGCGGGATGCCCGACGAGGTGTGCGAGGAGGCGTCCATCGGCGGATACGTTACTTGCGTGCTACGAGAATGCCAATACCGTTATCGAGAATACGGTGATGGATCCGCGACTTGATGCTTCACGCAGAGGCCTGTCGGCGGCCTCAGCTCTCGCTCTACTCTTGCGGGATGAACAGGGAGAACGCGGGTTTCCCGGAGTGGGCGGACACGACCGTGTCGGCGGCACGGGTCGCCGCCGCCGACGCCGGTGTGCTGCCGGGCCCGGAGGGAGTACCGAGTCGGGTGCTGCACTTTCTGGATCTCGATCGGTGGCACGCCGCCGGTGACGCGGAGATCGCCCGGTGCGCCGCGGCTGTACGGGGGGTGCTGCCGATGGTCGTCGGCGTGGCCCGGCACACGCCGACGCAGCGCCTCGCACCGCTGCTCGACGCCCTGACCCTGACCTTGGCCGGGCCCGATGTCGTCGCCGAACGGCCGGAGTTGATGCCGGTTGCGCACGTCGGAAAGGCGTACGACCAGCTTGAGGAGGCGGTCGCGCATCGTCCCGGGGCGGGCCTGGCTCTCGGGCATCTGTTGCGGCAGACGGCCTGCCTCGACACGGTGCGCGGTCTCGCGGCGGAGGCCGCGGTGTACTCCATGCTGCTCGGCGGACCCGAGTACAAGGGATGGCTCGCCGAGCGCACGGCTACGCGCCCGTCGACTCCGGTGCGGCCGCTCGTACGGGCGACGCGCGACGGTGGACTGCTCACGATCGAACTGGACCATGCGGAGCGGCGCAACGCCCTGTCGGCCCGGATGCGGGAGGAGTTGCACGCGGCACTGGAGGTCGCCGTGTGGGATGACGGCGTCGAGCGGGTGGAACTCCGGGGAGCCGGGCCGGCGTTCTGCAGCGGCGGCGACCTGGCCGAGTTCGGCTCCGCTCGCGATCCCGTGGCGACGTACGTCGTCCGTCTCGATCGTGCGCCGTGGCGCCTCCTGGAGGCACTGCGCGACCGGACCCGGGTGCGGGTGCACGGGCCCGTGATCGGTGCGGGTCTCGAACTCGCCGCGTTCGCGGGCCTGGTGACCGCGGCGGCCGATACGCGCTTCAGGCTCCCCGAGCTGTCGATGGGCCTGGTTCCGGGAGCCGGAGGAACGGTCAGCGTCACCCGCCGGGTGGGCCGGTGGCGTGCGGCGTGGCTGATGCTGACCGGGGAGGAGATCGGCGCGGGGACGGCGTTACGGTGGGGGTTGGTGGACGAGGTGGAGGGGCTCGACGCGACCGGGGCGCAAGGGAGCCGGATGGTCGACGGTGTGCCACATGGCTGAACTCCCAGGCTCGTCCGTCCTGTTCAGATCCGTGGAAGTGGTCCCCGGCCGCCTGGGCGACTGCCGCGTGCGGGGCGGGCGCGTCGTCGCCCTCGCGCCCCGGCTGCGGGCCGCACCGGGCGAGAGTGTGGTGGACGGCGGCGGTGGCGCTCTGCTCCCAGGGCTTTCCGACCACCATCTGCATCTGGCCGCGATGGCCGCGCAGGCCGTTTCCATCGATCTGTCGGAACATACGGCCGTCACGCTCGGCCGGACAATCGGCAGCACGGCCCCCGGTCCGGACGGCTGGATCCGCGCGACCGGGTACGACGACGGCACGCACGGCCCGCTGGACAGGGAGATGCTCGACGCCTGGGCCGGTGGGCGGCCGGTGCGGGTGCAGCACCGTTCGGGTGCCCTGTGGGTGGTCAACTCCGCGGCCCTGCAACGCCTCGGTGCCGAGGCGGCCACCGCGCCACCCGGGGTGGAGCGGGACGACGCCGGCCGTGCGACGGGACGGCTCTGGCGGGTGGACGGCTGGCTGCGCGAGCGCATCGGCGCCCGCCCGCCCTCGCTCACCGAGATCGGCGCCCGGCTGGCCGCCTTCGGGATCACCCATGTCACGGACGCGACCCGTGATCCGGCCGCTGTATCCGTGCTGGCCGGTGCACTGCACCGGGGCGAGATGCCCCAGTACGTCACGTCCCTGGCCGCGTACCGGCCGACGCATGTCAGCCACCCACGGCTGCGGCTCGGCGCCCGCAAGCTGGTGGTCACCGACCATGAGTTGCCCGAACTCACCACCCTCGTGAGGGAGATATCCACGTCCCATGCCGCGCGCCGCCCCGTGGCCGTGCACTGCGTGACCCCCACCACGCTCGCACTCACTCTGGCTGCGCTGGACGCGGCGGGCAGCCGGGCGGGCGACCGCATCGAGCACTGCGCCCTCGCGGACTCCCCCGCCGTGCGCGAACTCGCCACACGCAGGCTGCGCGTCGTCACCCAACCGACGTTCATCGCACAGCGGGGCGACACATACCTGGCCAGGACCCCGACAAGTGAGCACGCAGACCTGTGGCGCTACGGAAGCCTGCTGCGCGCCGGAGTTCCCACGGCCCCCGGTAGCGACGCCCCGTACGGCGATCCGGATCCGTGGGCCTGTCTGCGCGCGGCCCGGGACCGCACGACACCCTCGGGACGAGTCCTGGGACCGGGCGAACGGACTTCGACAGTACGGGTGCTGCGCGGCATGCTGTCCCGTCCGTGCGACCCCGGCGGCCCGCCGCGCCGTCTCACCACCGGGGCACGCGCCGATCTCGTCCTGCTGCACACACCCCTCGACGAGGCCCTGCGCCACCCGGACCCGGCTCTGGTGCGGGCCACATATGTTGGCGGGCGGGCGGTGTACGGTCCCGTGACTCCGCGTTGACGTGGTCGTGCGCTGACCGTTCAGCGGCGTTCCACCGCCACCTCATCCAGGACTCTCGCGGTGTCCGCCCCCAACTCCACCGCAGTTCCCCGTGGTTGCGGCGGCAGCGGTGACCGTACAGCGTGTGTCTGCCGCAGCCGTGGGCAACGGACGCTCCAGGTGCCGTGGTCGCCGTGCAGTGTGTGAGCCGCCGTCGGTGCGCCGGCGGCGAAGGCCGCGGCGACCTCCCTCATCGCCACGTCGATCAGGTGGCCCCCGCCTGTTGCCAGGGAGGCGAGCGCTCCGAGTCCGGCCACCAGACCGGTGAGCGGGTCGGCGACCGCGTCGGCGCAGAACACCGGCTCGCCGCCCGCCCAGCCGACGAGCCCGCCCGCCACGGCGGCGTCGTCCCCGAAAGCCACCCGATCGGGGTGCGCGCGGCCGTCTCCGGTGATGGCGATCCAGACCTTGCCCGCGTGGTGTGTCCGTTGTTCCGGGGCCACACCCAGCTGTTGCAGGGCGCGCGGCCTGGAAGCCTCGATGACCACGTCGGCGGCATCGATCAGGGCGGCCAGGGCGGTGCGACCCTCGCGGGTGGTGAAGTCGACGGCGACGCTTTCGTGGCCGGCGTGCAGCCAGTCGTAGAAGAGGCGCTTGCCGCTGCGCGTACCGTCGGGGCGACGAGTGCTCTCCACCTTGATCACGCGTGCGCCCGCCTGGTGCAGCAGGTCGGCACACAGGGGGCCGGCCCAGAGGGAGGAGAGGTCGACGACCAGCGGTCGGCGGCCGGGCACCGTACGTGCCGGGGACGCAATACGGCTGACCCGCCAGGGAGTTGAAGGGACGGATGGTGCGGGCGGGAGCCCTGCGGCCGGGATGCCGAGCATCTGGGCGCGCTCCGCGAGGTCCCCCGCCGGCATGCGCCGCACAGCCCGGGTGAGTGATCGCCAGGGGTCGTCCACGTCGGTGCGCCCCAGGAGTGCCGGGAGCAGTTCGAGGTCGTCGGCGCGGCTGAGCGAGACAGCGCACCATCCGTCCGCCGCCCGCAGCAGCCGGGTGGCCCCACCGGCGGACATGCGACCCTGCCGGGTCAGCCCCAGTGCGCCCGCGCGACCGGTGAGCAGGGCCAGGGGGTCCACACGGACCGGGTGGGCGAGGGCAGCTCCGAGCGGCTGGAGTGCTGAAGCGGCGGCCCGCAGCAACGGGACGGCGCTCGCCGGGGCGAGTACGGGCGGGCCGGAGGCATGGCCGGTCAGGGACATGGCGCCGGACGTGGCCCAGTCCCGGCAGGGGCAGTCGGCCGTTCCGGTCGGGGGTGGCGGACCGGTCGGGGATGGCGGACCGGCCAGGGGTGGCGGACCGGTCGAGATCGTCGGCCCTGCCGGTGCCGACGGCCCAAGTGCGTCACCGATCGTGGCCAGCCATCGCCGCACGGTCGACGGCCCGTCCGCAGACCCCCCGCTCACAGCCCCAGCGACTTCGCCACGATCACCTTCATGACCTCGCTGGTGCCTCCGTAGATCCGTGTGATCCGGGCGTCGGTGTACAGCCGGGCGATCGCGTACTCCTGCATGTAGCCGTATCCGCCGAAGAGCTGGAGGCAGCGGTCGACGGCCCGCGCCTGCACCTCGGTGCAGAACAGCTTCGTCTTCGCCGCGTCCGGGCCGGACAGCTCACCAGCGACCAGGGCGAGGACGGCCCGGTCGAGCATCGCCTGCGCGGCCTCGGTCTCCGTTGCCACGGCGGCGAGTTCGAACTTCGTGTTCTGGAAGGACGCGACCGGCTTCCCGAAGGCCTTGCGCTCCTTGACGTAGGCGATGGTCGCCTCCAGGGCGGCGGCGGCTTGTGCGACCGAACCGACGGCGACCGTGAGGCGCTCCTGAGGCAGATTGTGACCGAGGTAGCCGAACGCGGCGCCCTCTTCGCCGAGCCGGTTCGCCACGGGCACGCGGACGTCGTCGAAGGCCAGCTCGACGGTGTCCTGCGCTTTGATGCCGATCTTCTCCAGGGTGCGGCCGCGGGTGAAGCCGGGCATGCCGTCCTCGACGACGAGCAGGGTGAGGCCGGCCCGCCGGTCTTCCGGATCGGTCGACGTACGCGCCACGACGATCACCAGGTCGGCGAGGAGACCGCCCGTGATGAACGTCTTCGCGCCGTTGACGAGGTACTGGTCGCCGTCGCGCACGGCAGTGGTGCGAATGCCGGCGAGGTCGGAGCCGGTGCCGGGTTCGGTCATGGCGATGGCGGTGAGCAGGGTCCCGGTGGCCAGGCCGGGGAACCAGCGCCCGCGCTGTTCGTCGTTCGCGTACGCGAGGAAGTACGGGAGGATCACGTCGAGTTGCGTACGTACGGTGCCCAGCGTCACCAGGGCGCGGGCTGCCTCCTCCTGGAGGACCACGTTGTAGCGGTAGTCGGCGACGCCCCCTCCCCCGTACTCCTCGGGGATCGCGACGCCGAGCAGCCCCAGTGAGCCGAGCCGGCGGAAGACCTCGCGCGGCAACTGCCCGGCCTTCTCCCAGTCGGAGTAGTGCGGGACGACCTCCTTGGCGATGACGTCGCGGGCGAGTTCGCGGAACGCTTCGTGGTCGGGAGTGAAGAGGTCACGGCGCATGGTTCCGAACCCCTTCAGTCGGCTGCGAGTTCGACGACGGTGGCGTTGGCGGTGCCGCCGCCTTCGCACATGGTCTGCAGGCCGTAGCGGATGCCGTTCTCCCGCATGTGGTGGATCATGCGGGTCATCAACACGGCGCCGGACGCACCGAGCGGATGGCCCAGGGCGATGGCGCCGCCGAGCGGATTGAGCAGGTCGGGGTCGGCTCCGGTCTCGGCGAGCCAGGCGAGAGGTACGGGCGCGAAGGCCTCGTTCACCTCGTACACCCCGATGTCGGCAAGGGCGAGGCCCGTCTTGCGGAGCACCTTCTCCGTGGCCGGGATCGGACCGGTGAGCATCAGTACGGGATCGGCGCCTACCACCGCACCCGCGCGGTACCGGACCAACGGGGTCAGGCCCAGCTCACGGGCCTTGTCCGGTGTCGTGACCAGGAGAGCGGCGGCACCGTCCGAGATCTGGGAGGCGTTGCCCGCGTGGATCAGGCCGTCCTCGCTGAAGGACGGCTTGAGGGAGGCTAGCTTTTCCACGCTGGTGGTGCGACGTACGCCTTCGTCGGCGCTCACCGTCGCGGCACGCGCGGTCACCGGGACGATCTGGCGGTCGAACGCGCCGGCGTCCTGCGCGACAGCGGCACGCGCATGCGACAGGGCGGCGAACTCATCGGCCTGGGCACGCGTGATGCCCCACTTCTGCGCGATCTTCTCCGCGGATACGCCTTGGTTGAAGTCGAACCCCCCGTAGCGGGACAGGACTTGGGGCCCGAAGGGCTGCCCGCCCGTTCTCGCCGCGCCCAGCGGCACACGGCTCATCACCTCCACGCCGCCGGCGACGACCACGTCCATCTGACCGGACAGGACGGCCTGAACGGCGAAATCCAGGGCCTGCTGACTGGAGCCGCAGGCACGGTTGACCGTGGTGCCGGGCACGGACTCGGGCCAGCCCGCCGCGAGGACCGAGTAGCGGGCGATGTTCGCGGACTGGTCGCCGATCTGTCCCACGCAGCCCCACACCACGTCGTCCACCACCGTCGGATCGATGCCGGTGCGGTCGACGAGTGCGCCCAGGACCACGGCGGAGAGGTCGGCGGCGTGGACGGCGGACAGGCCTCCGCCCCGTTTGCCCACGGGGGTGCGGACCGCCTCGACGATCACTGCTTCAGGCATCGCGGGGTTCCTCCGTTGACTGGGTGACGGGCGCGAGGGCGGGCGCGGGTACGGCCCAGGTCCCCGTGAAGACGGGTGCGCGTTTCTCGGTGAAGGCCGCGTAGGCCTCGGGGACGTCCGCGGTGGCGAAGTTGACCGCCTGCGCGCGTGCCTCGGCGGAGAGGGCCTCGCGCAGGGTGTATCCCGTCCCCTCGTTGAGCAGGGCCTTGCTCTGGGCCAGCGCGATTGCCGGCCCCTGGGCGAGGCGGACGGCGAGCTCCTCGACGTAGCCGTCGATCTCTTCCTCGGGCACCACCCACGTCACGAGCCCCAGGGCGTGGGCCTCTTCCGCGTCGATCGTCTCCGCGAGCAGCGCGAGCCGCTTGGCCTGCTGCAGCCCGACGAGCCGGGGCAGCAGCCAGGAACCGCCGAGGTCGAGGGAGAGGCCGCGGCGCGCGAAGATCTGCGAGAACCGGGCGCCCTGAGAGGCCACGACGAGGTCGCAGCCGAGAGCGAGGTTCCAGCCCGCCCCGACGGCGACCCCGGTGACCTTGGCGACGGTGGGGACGGGCAGCTCGTGCAACAGCAGCGCCACGTCGGTCAGGGTCCGCATCCGGTGCAGGGGGTGGGAGTCGGGACGGGGGCTGGTGAGATCGGCGCCCGAACAGAACGCTCCCCCGGCGCCCGTGAGTACCAGGGCCCGTACGGACCGGTCCTCGCCGGCCGCCACGAGCGCGTTGTGCAGCGCGGACCAGAGGGCGGTGTTCAGGGCGTTCTTGCGGTGCGGGCGGTTGAGGGTGAGGGTGCGGATGCCCTCGGGGGTGTCGTGGGTCAGCAGCACGGGACTGGTTGCGCTCCGGGGCTCGTACGCCCTCACGCCGGCCCCCTGGCCTCGGGAGCCTCCCCGATCACCCCGCCCTCGCGCAGCACGGTGATCTCCTCCGCGCTCAGGCCGAGTTCGCCGAGCACCGTCTCCGTGTGCTCGCCGAGCCCCGGTACCGCGCCCATCCGCGCCTCGTAACCGGAGATGACCGGTGGCGGCAGCAGAGCGGGGATCTCGCCTGCTGGGGTCGGAATGGTGCGCCAGCGGTCGCGGGCGGTGAGTTGCGGGTGGGCGTTGACGTAACTCGGTGTGTTGTAGCGCGAGTTGCCGATGCCGGCCTCGTCGGCACGGTCCTGGATCGTGGTGAGGTCGTGACGGGCGCACCAGGCGGCGATCTCCTTGTCGAGGAGTTCGCGGTGGGCGCACCGGCCGGTGTTGGTGCGGAACCGGTCGTCGGCGGCGAGGTCGGGCCGCTCGATCAACTCCTCGGCCAGACGCTGCCATTCGCGGTCGTTGGTCGTGCCGAGGACGACGGTCCGGCCGTCGGCGGTGTGGTACGCCCCGTACGGCGCGACGGCCGGGGAGCTCATGCCGAGCGGGTCGGGCTCCAGGCCCGAATGGCGGGTGTACGTGAGCGCGTACCCCATGAGTTCGGTCATCGTGTCGAAGAGGCTGACGGCCACCGAAGGCGTGGGGCCACTGCCGGATCCGTGTGCCCCTTCGAGCGCGGACCCGCGTGCACCGTCGAGCCGGGATCCGCGTACCCCATCGCGCCTGGACCCACGTTGCCCATCGCGCCCCGATCCGCGCCCCTCATACAGCAGCGCCAGGATGCTCAGCGCCGCGTACAGGCCGGTCGTGGTGTCGGCGACCGGCGGTCCCGGTTTCGCGGGAGCGCCGGGGCGCCCGGTGATCGAGCAGGCGCCCGACTCGGCTTGGACGAGCAGGTCGTACGCGCGTTTGTGGGAGAGCGGGCCACCGGGGCCGTAGCCGTCGATCTCCACACCGATGACGCCGGGGTGGCGGGCGGCGAGGTCCTCGGGCGCCACTCCGAGCCGGGCCGTGGTGCCCGGGGTGAGGTTGGAGACCAGGACGTCGGCCCGGTCGAGCAGCCGGTGCAGCAGATCGAGGCCCCGCTCGGTCTTCAGGTCGAGGGTGACCGACTCCTTGCCGCGGTTGGCCCACACGAAATGCGCGCCGAGTCCGCCCACCACGTCGTCGTAGTGCCGGGCGAAGTCACCGCCGCGCGGGTTCTCCACCTTGATGACGCGGGCGCCGAGGTCGGCGAGCGTACGGGTGCACATGGGAGCGGAGACCGCCTGCTCCAGAGCGACGACGGTGACGCCGGCAAGCGGTCCCCGCCCTCCATGCCCCCGCCCCCCGGTTCCGGGCATCAGATGACCAGGCCGCCGTCGACGGGCAGGACCTGCCCCGTGACGAACGACGCGGCGTCGGAGGCGAGGAAGACGAAGGCCGGGGCGACTTCCTCCGGCTCGGCCCACCGGCCCATGGGAATGCGGGCGAGCATGGGTCCGGCGAACTTCTCGTGCGTACGGATGGTCTCCGTCATCGGCGTGGCGGCCAGCGGTGCCACGGCGTTGACCGTGATCTGCTTGCGCGCCAGCTCCCGGGCGAGCGACTTGGTCATCCCGATGATCCCGGCCTTCGCGGCCGAGTAGTTGACCTGGCCGAGCGTGCCGGTGAGGCCGGCGGACGAGGTCACGTTGATGACGCGTCCGGTGCCGTCCACGGGCAGGAACGGCAGCGCGGCCTGCGCGCACCGGAACGCGCCCATCACATGAATGTCGACGAGCCGCGTGACGCTCTCCTCGGTGAGGTCGGCGAACATGGCCGGCGCGGTGACACCTGCGTTGTTCACGAGTATGTGCAGTCGGCCGTCGGCGAGTTGGGCGGCCCGCGCGCAGGCGGCGTCGGCGGCGGCCCGGTCCCGTACGTCGAGAACCGCGCTCTCCGCCTTGCCGCCCTCGGCACGGATCTTCTCGGCGCTCGTCTCGGCCGCCACGCCGTCGAGGTCCGTGACCAGGACGGTGGCGCCGGCCCGGGCGAGCGCCTGCGCCACGGCGGCGCCGATGCCCGCCGCGGCGCCGGTGACGAGGGCCGAACGGCCGGTGAGCGCAAAGGGGTTGGCGGCGTCCGCCACGGTGCGACCTCCTGGGTCCGAGGGCTGAACGGGCTACGTCGACGGTTCGGGGGCTGAACGGACTGTGAGACAGTCGGGGCCGCCGGCTACTTCGACGCGGCGGCGACCGCCCGCTGCGCCCGCTCCCGGTACCCGGCGAGCTTCTCGGCGGGCGCGACGACCCGGTGGCTGCGCGACTGGACGCTCACGTCGTGCCCGGCCGCCGCGGCCCGCAGCGCACCCACCGTCGCCTCCTCGCGCGGCACATGTGCGAAGGGGTCGAAGGAGAACCAGCGCATGGCGTTCTCGTACGTCATCTTGTTGATCTCGTCGTCCGGCACCTGGCAGGCGTCCATGACGCCGCCCAGCTCCTCGGGCGCGCCGGGCCACATGGAGTCGCTGTGCGGGTAGTCGGCCTCCCAGCAGATGTTGTCGATGCCGATGTCGTGCCGCAGCCGTACGCCCAGCGGGTCGCTGATGAAGCAGGTCAGGAAGTGCTCGCGGAAGACCTCGCTGGGCAGCTTTCCGCCGAAGTCCTGCAGCGTCCAGGTGGAGTGCATCTCGAAGGTCCGGTCGACGCGCTCGAGGAAGTACGGGATCCAGCCGGTGCCGCCCTCGGACAGCGCGATCTTCAGGTCCGGATAGTCCTTGACGGGCTTGGACCAGAGCAGGTCGGCCGCGGCGGTGACGATGTTCATCGGCTGCAGCGTGATCATCACGTCCGGCGGGGAGTCGGCGGCCGGGATGGTGAGCCGGCCCGAGGAGCCGATGTGCACGGACATCACGGTGTCGGTGTCGACCAGGGCCTTCCACAGCGGGTTCCAGTACGGGTCGTGGAAGCTGGGATAACCGAGGGCCGCCGGGTTCTCGGTGAAGGTGAGCGAGTGGCAGCCCTTGGCGGCGACCCGGCGCACCTCCGCCGCGCACAGCTCCGCGTCCCAGATCGCCGGCAGCGCCATCGGGATGAAGCGGCCCGGGTAGGCGCCGCACCACTCGTCGATGTGCCAGTCGTTGTACGCGCGCACCAGGGCGAGGGAGAAGTCGGGGTCCTCGGTGGCGAACAGGCGGGCCGCGAAGCCGGGGAACGAGGGGAAGTTCATCGAGGCGAGCATGCCGCCCGCGTTCATGTCCTTGATGCGTTCGTGCACGTCGTAGCAGCCGGGCCGGATCTCGTCGAGACCCTGCGGCTCCATGCCGTACTCCTCCTTCGGCCGCCCGGCCACCGCGTTGAGCGCGGCGTTCGGGATGACCGTGTCGCGGAAGGTCCACACGTCGGTGCCGTCCTCGCGGTGGACCAGGCGCGGGGCCTCTTCGCGGTACTTCTCCGGCAGGTGGTTCACGAACATGTCTGGCGGCTCGATGATGTGGTCGTCGACGCTGATCAGGATCATGTCGTCCCGGTGCATGACGGGCCTCCAAGCGCGTGCATACGCATGAGTACGAAGGTGTGCGGGGCGGGCTCAGTCGGACGCGGGCAGCGGCTTGGCAGCCTTGATCTCCATCACCGTGCCGTCGCAGGCGAGCGGCCCACCGCCCGCGGCGGTGCAGAGCAGCTCCAGGGAGCCGGAGGCGTCGACATAACGCTTGCCGATGAGAGTGCCCGCGCTCTGGGTTGCGGGCGCGGCTGGGGGTGCCGGCGCCGCTTCGGCCGCCGGCACCATCGGCTCACCTCCGCAGGTGAGCCGCGGACTGGCGTCGGCCTGCGCCTTCACCACGACCACACGGGTACCGCAGACGGTGCTGGCCAGTTGCGCTCCGGGGCGCAGCCCCAGGGCCGGTGACGTCATGTCGACTTCCCTTCCCCTGCCGGACAGGATTCCCCTCTCAGCAAACGGAAACTATCTTCTCCTGATCCGCGAATCAACCATTCGTACGCAACATTGCGCGATACACGGGGCATTTCCGCCGGGCCCACCCGACTCCCACCGCCGGTTTGCACGTTGACGCATCACCACCCTCGTGGAACCCTGAAGGAAACAGACGAGAACATCATTCTCATACACGAGAACGGAGCGAACAGGTGACCTCACCCCGTCCGACCGACGACCTCATGGAGATCCACCAGCTCCTGGCCCGCTACGCGGTGACGATCACCCAGGGCGATATCGACGGCCTGCTCGAGGTGTTCACCGAGGACGGGACGTACAGCGCCTTCGGCGACACCTACCCGCTCTCCGACTTCCCGGCGCTGGTCGCCGCCGCACCCAAGGGGCTGTTCCTCACCGGCGCCGCACTGGTGGAACTGGCGGACGACAGCGCCACGGGCACCCAGCCGCTCTGCTTCGTCGACCACGCCACTCACGACCTGCGCATCGGCTACTACAACGACTCCTACCGGCGCACCGAACGCGGCTGGCGGCTGCGCTCCCGCGCGATGACCTTCATCCGCCGCAGCGGCGCCCATGACTCCGGACGCCCGCACGCCTTCGACCCGGCGGGCGCGTGAGCGCCGAGGAGAGCCGAAGGCCCATGGACGGGCGCATGCCCGCGGGGTTCCACACAACCGCGGAGTTCCGCACAACCGCGCAGTTCCGCGCCGACCTGACCGCCTGGCTCGACGCACACGACCTCACACCGGATCCCGCCGACCACTCCCTGGACGCCCAGGTGGCACAACTGGCGCGGGTGCGAGGGGCGTTGTACGAGGCGGGCTGGATGCGCCACGGCTGGCCCGCGTCCGTCGGCGGGCTCGGCGGACCCGCCGTACTGCGGGCCGTGCTCGGCGAGGAGGTGGCCACCCGCGGCCTCGCGGAGCCCGGCATCTACTCCATGGTCGAAGTCCTGGCCCCGACCATGATCTCGTACGCCTCGCCTCGACTGGCCGCCGAGATGGTCCCGTTGCTGCTCGGCGGCCGCGAGCAGTGGTGCCAGGGCTTCTCCGAACCGGGCTCCGGCAGCGATCTCGCCTCGCTCACCACCCGCGCCCGGCCGCGCGGCGACGACTGGGTGGTCTCCGGCCAGAAGGTGTGGACGAGCCTCGCCCAGTACGCTGCCCGCTGCGTACTGCTCGCGCGGACGGGAGAGCCCGGGCACGGCGGCATCACCGCCTTCTTCGTCGACATGGACTCCCCCGGCATCACGGTCCGCCCCCTGCGCACGATGCATGACGTCGACGAGTTCGCCGAGGTCTTCTTCGACGACGTGGTCGTGCCCGGCGCACGGATGCTCGGCCGGCCGGGCGACGGCTGGCGCCTGGCGATGGACCTGCTGCCGCACGAGCGCTCCACCTGCTTCTGGCACCGCATCGCCCACCTGTACACGCGCCTCGACCGTCTCCTCGAGGAGTGCCGCGACCCGGACGACAGGGCCATCGGCGAGGCCTATCTCGCGCTGCACACCGCGCGCTCCCGCTCCTACGCGACGCAGCGACGGCTCGCGGAAGGCGCGGCACTCGGCCCGGAGACCTCGGTCGACAAGGTCCTTCTGGCCACCGCCGAGCAGCAACTGTTCGACACCGCGAGGGACTTGCTCCCGGGTGCGGTCGAGCTCACGGATGCGGACGACACCTGGCGCACCGAGTTCCTGTACTCGCGTGCGGCGACCATCTACGGCGGCACCGCCGAGGTGCAGCGCAACATCATCGCTCGGCGGCTGCTCGATCTCGGCAAGGAGTGAACCCGGATGAGCGCTGACACAACCGAGTTGGGCCTGCTGGCCGAGGCCCTGCGCAAGACGATGACCGATCACACGGGCGCGGCTCTGGATGCCGCACTCGACGGCATGGGCTGGCGGGACATGCTCGCCGAACTGCCGAACGAAACGGTCCCGTTGGTCTGCCGTCTGCTCGGCGAGACGGGCGCACACGCCTCCGTGCTCAACGACGTGGTGCTCCACGAGGCGGGGCGCCCGCTGGGCGACAGCGTGCCCCTTCCCTACGCCGGCGGTGGGCAGCTCGTCTGGAAGCGCGGCACCGATCTCACGCCCGCCGACGCACTGGACCAGGAACTGCCCTGGCGTCTCACCCCCACCGAGGCCGAGGCGCTGCCTCTCACCGCGGGTCGCCGGGCCTTGGCCTGGTGGCTGACCGGGACGGCCCGCGCCATGCTTGCCCTGGCCCGGCAACACGCCCTGGACCGGACACAGTTCGGCCGCCCGATCGCCTCCTTCCAGGCCGTACGCCACCGCCTCGCGGAAACCCTGATCGCGATCGACGGCGCCGAAGCGGCCCTGACCGTGGGGGACGACGACCGCGGCGACCTGAGCTCTCTGCTCGCCAAGGCCGCCGCGGGCCGCGCGGCCCTGACCGCCGCCCGCCACTGCCAGCAGGTGCTCGGCGGCATCGGCTTCACCGCCGAACACGCCCTGCACCGGCACGTACGGCGGGCGTACGCGCTGGACGGACTGCTCGGGAGTGCACGGGAGTTGACCCGCGAGGCGGGCGCCCGGATCCGAAGCGAAGGCCGGGCCACGCGGATCGCCCAACTCTGAGAGGCGCGCGGGTCGCCCAGCTTCTGGGAGCCGCGCGGATCACCCGTCCGCAAGGACGAACCGCGCAGCCCGCCGCGCTCAGGCGTTGAAGCGATAGGAACCCGCCTTCGCCCGGTACACCTTGTACGCCGCACCGCCCGAGGAGTCGTCCCGTACAAACTGCACGCCGTCCGGGGGCGCTCACCGGCTTGCCCTGCGTCGGCACCCAGATCTCGGCGTCGGTGTTGTACGGCACGGTCACCGAAAGATCGATCCTGCCGTCCGTACGCCGGTGCCACTGCGAGGACACCTCACCGCGCACCGTCTTGATCGAGGCGCTCACCCGGTCCAGGGGTGCGGGCGAAAGGTCGAGGTCCGATGTGTCCACCGGAACACGGCTGTTGACGGCCACGGCCGGAATGTACGGGCGGATGCGCAGGGTCTCGTACGCGGTGGAGGTCGGCTTGATGCCGGCCAGGCTCTGGTAGAACCACGTGGCCACGTTGGAGCGGTAGTGGTGGTTCACGGACAACCGCTCCTGCCACTCCTCCCACAGCGAGGTGGCGCCCCGGGCGATCTGGTGGACGTAGCCGGGCTCGCCGGTCTGGGTGACGGCCTTGAGGGCGATGTCGGTGTAGCCGTACTCGCTGAGGATGTTGAACTCGTAACGCGAGCCGTACATGTCGTTCTGCAGGTGGTGACCGGCGGCCACGATGCGGTCGGCGAGCAGCTTGGCCAGGGCCTTCTCGTTCTCGGCGAGCTTCTTCGTGCCGGGCAGGTACCGGGGGTCGTCGGTGCTCAGGTCGGAGCCGGGGACCAGGTCGAAGGCGAGGGCCATGGCGTTCTCGCTGGAGATGCTGCCCTCGGTGAAGTGGCCGAGCTTCTCGTCCCAGTAGTTGGCGATGAACGCCTTGCGCAGGATCTTGGCCAGGTTGCCGTAGTGGGCGGCTCGTCCGGTGCGTCCGAGCAGCTTGCCCACGTCCGCCATGTAGTCGCAGAAGTGGATGTAGTAGGCGAGGCTGATCACGGCGTTGCTGCCCTTGGGCTCCGCTCCGGAGTACGCGCCGAGCGCGGCCTCGAACCGGTAGCCGTTCTCCGCCGTGAACAGCGCCTCGTAGGTCTTCAGAAGCCGGTCCTGGTGCTCGTACAGCTCGGCGAACAGGCTGCTGTTGCCGTAGTACGCGAAGAGCTCCTGCGGGATGACGAAGTACGCGGAGTCCCAGGTCGGCACGGCCTTCCACGCCTTGTCCCAACCGGGGGTGCGGTCGTAGCCGTAAGCCCCCTTCGCCACGGGGACGATCATCGGCAGCTGGCCGGTGGAGATCTGCGTGTCGGGGAAGTGGCGCAGGAAGGTCGTGAAGACCCCGTTGACGTCCCAGGTGAGGGACTGCGACTCGGAGCTGGCCATGGCGTCGCCGGTCCAGCCGTTCTTCTCGCGCGAGGGCGTGTCGGTGGGCTTTTGGACGAGGTTGTTCTGCTCGGCCCATTCCAGGTTGCGCTGGATCCGGTTGAGCAGCGCGTTGTCCGTGGTGAACGTGCCGGTGCGGGCGAAGCCGGTGCGCGCGACGGCGACCGTGAACAGCTCGGCGTCCCGGTCGAGGGACGGTTTGCGGCCGAGGACGGCCTCCAGGTTGTGGATCTCCAGGAGTAGTGCGCTCAATCTCTGCCAGGCGGTAAGTTTACGAACACCCCGAGTACAGCACAACGCTCACGACGACCACATTTCCGCGCGCTTTAAGGCGGTTGACTTCCCCCACGGGCCATGCTTCGATTCCCGTCGTACGGAAACGTAATTCTCGCAAGCGCGCAACAACCCTCTCGTACGGGTGGTGTCGTGGTGCAACTTTCCGTGAAGGAGCGGATCCTGCTGGCCGCGGAGCGACTTTTCGCCGAGCGCGGCCTCGACGGGGCCTCCCTGCGACAGATCAGCGCGGCCGCCCACAACGGCAACAACACGGCGGTGCAATACCACTTCGGCTCGAAGGAGCGCCTGATCCAGGCGATCTTCGAGTACCGCCTACGGGATCTCAACGAACGCCGCGCCGCTCTGATCGCCGGCCGGCGTCCGCAGGATCTGCGCACCTGGGTCGAGTGCCACATCGTCCCGGTGCTCGAACAGGGCGAACGGGAGGGCAGCCACTACCTCAGCTTCGTGGCGAAACTCCAGCAGCACGGCCGGCGGGACGTCCTCGACCGGCTCACACCCGAGTTGCTCGCACCGACGCACGTCTTCCGCGAGCGGGCCGGGGCGCTGCTGCCGCACGTTCCGGAGCCGCTGCGCGGCCACCGCATCGCCCATGCGATGGCGTTCAGCGTGCACGCCGGGGCCGAACGCGAGCAGAGCCGGGCCCGTGACGAGGAAGTACTGCCGTACACCGTCCACGTCGGGGATCTCCTCGACGGCATGGTCGGGTTTCTGCAGGCGCCGGTGTCCCCGGCCACCGCGTCGGCCCTGACGGAGGCCGGACCACGCGAGGTCGCGCTGCCCGTCCACCCCTAGGGCCTGTCGTTTGGATCAGGTCGCAGGAAATCGACAGCGCTGTTCAGTGCCGGTGAACGGGGTCTGGTGCGTGCCGCTGCAAGGCGGAGGAGGGCGTCGACGCGATGGGGGTGCCCCCGCGCGAGCGTGACAACGCGGCAGATGCGCGTGCCAGACCCCGCGTCTGCGGCGTGATCCAAACGACAGGCCCCAGGCCCCGCACCACCTCACCCACCTTCACCAACTACCCGTACCCCAAAGGGAGTTCGATCACCATGGATCTACGGGAGGCCGTCACGGTCGTGACCGGCGCGGGCAGCGGGATCGGGCGGGCCGCCGCGCATGCCTTCGCCCGCCGGGGCGCGCGAGTGGTGGTCACCGACCTCAATGCCGAACGGGCACGGACGGTCGCGGCCGAGCTCGACGGGATGGGTGCGCGGAACGCCGCTACCGGTTGCAACGTCACCAGCCTCGACGACCTGTGCGCGGTAAGGGACTTGGCGCTGGAGCGCTTCGGCCGGGTCGATCTCGTGATGAACAACGTCGGCATCCTGGCCGTCGGCCCCGTCGAGGACATTCCGCTGGAGGCGTGGCAGCGCGTCATCGACGTGAACCTGCTGAGCGTCGTGCGCAGCAACCTCGTGTTCCTGCCGCTGCTCCTGGAGCAGGGATCGGGTCACGTGGTCAACACGGCCTCCACAGCCGGGCTGTTGCCGTACGGGCACGACCGCCTTCCGTACACGGCGACGAAGCACGCCGTCGTCGGGCTCTCCCAATCCCTCGCGCTCTCCCTGCGGCCGCGCGGCATCGGCGTCTCCTGCCTGTGCCCGGCCGGGGTCGCCACCAACATCGTCGAGCAGATCACCTTCTACGGGGAGCCGGCACCCCCCAAGGGCCCCCAGTTCCCGGTCCTGGACGCCGAGTCGGTCGGCGAGATCGTCGCCGACGGCGTCGGCGAGGACCGTTTCCTCATCCTCACCGCTCCCGAAGCCGCCGACGAACTGCGCGAACTCGGAACCGACGTCGACCTCTACCTGTCCCGACTGATCAAGGACTCCTCATGAACGCATCGAGCAGCACCCTCGACCGGATGAGCCTCGACGGCAAGGTCGCCGTGATCACCGGCGGCGCAGGCGCCATCGGCCAGGTCTACGCCCGCGCCCTTGCGGAGGCCGGGGCGCGAGTCGTCCTCGCGGACCTCGACTCCGAGGGCGCCGAGCGGGCCGCCAAGTCCCTTGCCGGCGACGGGCTGCAGGCGCTCGGCGTACGGGTGGACATCACCGACCGGGACTCCGCAGCCGACATGGCGCAGCAGGCCGTCGACGCCTTCGGCGGAATCGACATCCTCGTCAACAACGCCGCCCTGATGGCCGACATCCCCCAGGTCGATCTCCTCGATCTGCCGGGCGAATGGTTCGAGCGCGTCATGCGGGTCAACGTGTTCGGCGCCATCGTGTGCGCGAAGGCGGTCAAGGCCTCGATGGTGGAGCGCGGGGGCGGGCGGATCATCAACCAGGTGTCGGCCGGCGCGTTCATGGGCGGCGGGATCTACGGGGTGAGCAAGCTCGCGCTGGTCAACGTCACGGTCGGGCTTGCCCGTTCACTCGGTCCGCACGGGATCAACGTCAACGCCATCGCACCGGGGCTGGTGGAGAACGAGCCCGGCTTCAAAAGCCTGCCGGCCGACCACCCGGCGCGCGCCGCGCTCGCCTCGGCCATCCCGGGGAAGAAGTCCGCCCCGGCCGATGACCTGCTCGGCACCCTTTTGCTGCTCGCCTCGGACGCCGGCGTGTGGATCAACGGGCAGACCATCAGCGTCGACGGCGGCTGGGTCACCCGGCTGTGAGCCGGGTTCACGACGGTTCCGCAGACGGTGCCGTACGCGGTTCCGCAGAAGGAGAGGGGCACATCTTGAGCGACGAACTCGGCGTCACCGGACCGCTGGTGAACGGCATCTGGCTCGAGAAGACATCCATCGGCACGATCGACCACGTCAATCCGGCGACGGCCCGCGTCAACGGCTCGGTGCTGTTGTGCGGACCGCAGGAGGTCGACGCGGCCGTGGCCGCCGCGAAGGACGCGTATCCCGAGTGGCGGGCCATGTCCCCGGACAAGCGCCGCCGCATCCTGCAGCGCATCGAAGAGCTGATGCTCGCCCGCGTCCCGGAGCTCGGCCGCCTCACCACGCTCGAACTCGGCGCGCCCATCGCCGTGGCGTCGGCGCTCGCGTATCTGTGCTCCGGCTGGTTCGGGTACTACGCGGGCTGGGCGGACAAGATCGAGGGGGCGACGATCCCGCCGAGCCCGGTCATGGCCCCGGGGCTCGACTACACCGTCCCGGAACCATACGGCGTCGTGGGAATCATCCTCACCTGGAACGGTCCGATCATGTCGGTCGGCATGAAGATCGCCCCGGCGCTCGCCGCCGGGAACTGCGTGGTCGTCAAGTCGCCCGATCTCGCGCCGTTCACCGTGGCGAAGTTCGCGGAGATCGCCCTGGAGGCCGGGCTGCCGCCGGGAGTGCTGCACATCCTGCCCGGTGGCCCCGAGGCCGGTGAGCACCTCGTGCGCCACCCGGACGTCGGCATGATCTCCTTCACCGGCGGCATCCCGACCGCCAAGAAGATCCTCGACTCCGCCCGCCACACCCTCAAGCCGGTGCTGCTCGAACTCGGCGGCAAGACGGCGAGCATCGTGTTCCCCGACGCCGACATCGACACCGCCGTCACCGAGACCGTCCGCTCCTGCTTCAACCTCTCCGGTCAGGGCTGCAACCTCACCACCCGGATGCTGGTCCACCGCGAGGTGTACGAGCGGGTCGTCGGGGCCGCCGGGGCTGCCGCGAAGGCCCTGACCGTCGGGGATCCGTTCGCGCCGACGACGGCCCTGGGTCCGGTGGTCGGTGCTCAGGCGCGGGACCGGATCCTCGGTGTGATCGACAAGGCGGCGGCCGACAGCCGGCTCGTCGCGGGCGGTCACGCCGTCGACAAGGCCTCGCTCCCGTCGCAGGTGCAGGGCGGCTTCTTCGTCGAGCCGACCGTGCTCGCCGATGTGGATCCGGACAGCGAGGTCGCCCGGCACGAGGTGTTCGGCCCGGTCCTGTCCATCATCCCGTTCGACACGGAGGAGGAGGCCGTCGAGCTGGCCAACGCCACCCCGTACGGCCTCGGCGCGGTCCTGTTCACCCATGACGTGGCGCGGGTGCAGCGCATCGTGCCGCAGCTTGAGGCGGGCACGGTGCATGTCAACGGGCCGTCAGGGCAGCCGCCGGGGGCTCCGTTCGGCGGGTACAAGCAGAGCGGTCACGGCCGTGAGGGCGGCAAGGAAGGGCTGTACGAGTTCCTGCAGACCAAGAACGTCTTCATTCGCGCCTAGGAAGTCAGGGAGTCCTGATGGACGTATCGACGGACATGTCAGTGGACGCATCGGCACAAGGGGGCCGCGGGGAGCAGACCGCGGCCGAGGTTCTGGGGGCCGCCGAACTCCCTTTCCGTCACACCCCGTTCGGCCGCGCGTCCCGTGACTTCCTGTACGGGCAGGTGTGGTCGCGGCCGGGACTGAGCCGGCGGGACCGGCGCTTTGTCGCGCTCACCTGCGTGGCGGCCGCCGACTCGCCGGAGCCGATCGAGGAGCAGGTGCACGCGGCGCTCGCGAGCGGTGACATCTCGCTCGAAGAGATGCTCGAACTCGTCCTGCACTTCGCGGTGTACTGCGGCTGGCCCAAGGCCTCCCATCTGGAGGGCGCCATCGCACGCCAATGGGACCGCATCCACCGCGACCGCGGTGAACCCACGCCTGCCTGGCCCGAGCTGGACAACCTCACGCTCGGACCCGGCGACATGGAGAAGCGCATCGCGCGCGGCGTGGAGGAGTTCATCGACGTGAACCTCACGCCCGCGCCCCCCGTCAACTCCCCCTACCGGCACGCCGGCATCCTGAACTTCGTGTTCGGACACGTCTGGCAGCGCCCCGGGCTCACCCGCAGGGAGCGCCGGATCATCACGGTCGCCAGCGTCGCGCTCGACGACTCGCCCGTTCCCCTGCGCACGCACGTCGCGGCGGCCCTGCACTCCGGCGACCTGACCAAAGAGGAGATGGACGAGATCGTCCTGCAGTTCGCGGCCTACTACGGCTTCGCGAAGGGCGACGCGCTCGCGGACTCGGTGGAGGCGGCGTGGGCCGGGCGGCCCGCGTGACGCGTCACGGCCATGCGTGAGATCGCCGCGCGGCTCACGGCCTGGGACCGGGCGGGCACCCGCTTCACCCTGGCCACCGTCGTCTCGGTCAACGGCAGCGCGCCCCGTGCACCGGGCGCCGTGATGGCGGTGTCCGAGACCGGAGAGGTGCTCGGGAGCGTGTCCGGCGGGTGCGTCGAAGCCGCCGTCCACGAGCTGTGCCAGGAGGTGCTCTCGACGGGCACGGGCATGCGGGAGAGCTTTGGTTATTCGGACGACACCGCGTTCGCGGTGGGTCTGAGCTGCGGCGGCACGATCGAGGTGTGGGTGCAGCCGCAGCCGCCGTCCGCCGTGCTCGCCGCGGTGGCCGGCCGGACACCCGTCGCCGTAGCGCAGCTTCTCGACGGCAGCGGCGCGATCCTGGCCGTCGGCCCCGAGGAGGTTCGTGGGTCCACGGGGGCGGCGGAGGTCGACGCCGCGATCATCGCCGAGGCGCGCGCCATGCTGGACGTAGCGGCGAGCGGCATCCGCGCGGTCCGCTGCCGCCCGGGTACGGAGGTGTTCATCGCCTCGTACGCACCGCGTCCACGGCTCCTCGTGTTCGGTGCGACGGATCATGCCGGGGCGGTCGCTTCGCTGGGCGCGTTCCTCGGATACGAGGTCACGGTCTGCGACGCCCGCTCGGTGTTCGCCACGCCGGCGCGCTTCCCGGACGCGGATCAGGTGGTGGTCGACTGGCCGCACCGATTCCTCGCCCGCACACCGGTCGACGGCCGCACGGTCGTCGTGATCCTCACCCACGACGCCAAGTTCGACGTGCCACTGCTCGAAGTGGCGCTGCGGCTGCCGGTCGCGTACGTGGGGGCGATGGGGTCCCGGCGTACGCATCAGGAGCGGCTCGACCGGTTGCGTGAGACAGGGCTCACCGAGCGGGAACTCGCCCGGCTGCGCTCACCGATCGGCCTCGACCTGGGGGCACGTACGCCCGAGGAGACCGCGGTGGCCATCGGCGCGGAGATCGTCGCGGCGCGGCGGGGCGGTGGCGGTCTGCCGCTCCGGGACACGGACGGGCCCTTGCACCACGATCCGTACACGCCCTGGGGGACGCCGCAGTCCGGTGGCTCCAAGAGCGTGATGAATCAGGGGAGTTGAACGGTGGCTTCATCCTCCGCGTCGAACAGTCGGCCGCTGTCCCCGTCCGGCCTGCCCATCGCACTCGACCACGCCGCGTCCTTCTACGGCGGCGGCCGGGTGGTGACCGGCGGCTCACCCTGGGGCGTCGCGCGCATCAAGGCCGCCGCGCTGCCCCACCTCGCCGCCCTACGGCAGGCGGGGCGGCACGGCCTGACACCGGACACGGTGGTGGGGCGCGCTCTGGCCCGGCAGCTGCTCGACCGAGGCCTCGCCCACCCTGTGCCCCCGAGGCGGGACGGGCCCCATCCGGTCACCGTGGTCGTCCCCGCGTACGGACGTACGGGCGAACTGGCCCGCTGCCTGTACGCGTTGTGTGCCCTGGAGGTGATCGTCGTCGACGACTGCTCACCGGATCCCGAGGCCGTGCGGGCGATCGCCGAGGCGCACGGCGCCCGCCTCGTCCGGCACGCGGTCAACCGGGGGCCGGCGGCGGCGCGCACCACCGGCGCCGCACTCGCGACCACGCCACTCGTCGCGTTCGTCGACTCGGACTGCCGCCCCGACGAGGGCTGGCTCGACCTGCTCGTCCCGGCCTTCGACGATCCTCGGGTCGCGGCCGTCGCACCGCGGATCGTGCCGGATGTTCCGTATCCCCCGAAGGGCCTTCTCGCCCGCTACGAGGCCGCGCGTTCCGCACTCGACCTGGGCCGGGAGCAGGCCGTGGTGCGCCCCGGCGCACGGGTCGGCTTCGTGCCCACGGCCACACTGGTCGTGCGCACCGACGTACTGCACAAGGTCACGTTCGACGCGGAGCTGCGGCTCGGCGAGGACGTGGACTTCGTCTGGCGGCTGCACGACCACGGGTTCCACGTGCGCTACCAGCCGCGTGCCCGTGTCCTGCACACGCCCCGGCTCGCGTGGCGAGCGGCGCTCGAACGCCGTCACGAGTACGGGACTTCGGCGGCCGCACTGGCCGAACGCCACCCCGGCCGGGTCGCACCGGCGCGCCCGTCCGCCTGGAATCTCCTGACACTCGGTCTCCTCGCCCATGGCCGCCCGGGCGCCGCGGCACTCAGCACGCTCACGTCCGCGGCGCTCCTTCGCCGACACCTGGCGGACACCCCCGCCGCGACGGAACTGAGCGCATCCGTGGTGGCACAGGGCCTGGTCGCCGACTCCATGGCGCTCGGGCTCGCGCTGCGCCGCGAGTGGTGGCCCCTGGGGCTGCTGTGCCTGGGCGCGGCGCCCCGCAGCCGCACCGCCCGGGCGGCCACGGCGGCCATGCTCGCCCCGGTCCTCGCGGAGTGGGTGGCGCGTCGGCCGCCCCTGGACCCCGTGCGCTGGACGGCTCTGCGCTGCCTCGACGACCTGGCGTACGGCACGGGCGTGACGGCCTCCGCCTGGCGCCATCGCGCCCTCGCGCCGTTGCTGCCGAAGGTGGGCCTGCCTTTTGTGCGCCGGTCCACCGCGGGCCGCTCCAAGGGCTGACGCCCCGTGTAGAGCCGCCTCCCCACTCGGGGCCGTGGGCGCCGCCGGGCCGCCAGGGCCCTGATCGCACCAGGGCGGCACGAAGCACCACGCCTCGCAGCCGCCCCGGTCCCCTCAATCGTCAGGCGGAAAGACCGCCCTCCCGGACTGCGCGTCCGCGATCGAGATCGCCTCGATGGGGCAGGACTCGGCGACCTCGAGGACCTCCTCCGATGCCGGCAGGACCTCGGCGGTGGCGCGGCCCTGCCCGGTCGTCTCGTCGAGCTGGAACTCCTGCGGCGCGGAGGCCGCGCACAGCCCCGTACGGACGCACATGCGCGGGTCGACCTTGACTCTCCAGTGCTCGGTCACGAGCGGGCTCCCTTCCTCAACTCATCCCTCGCCGTCAGGACTTGGAGATGACGAGCGGCAGCGTCTTCCAGCCCCGTACGGTCGAGGTCTGGGCCAGCTCCGCGCCGTCCCAGTCGACCTCCCAGGCGGGGAAGCGGCGCAGGATCTCCTCGGCCGCCACCTTTCCCTCCAGGCGGGCGAGTGCCGCGCCCAGGCAGTAGTGCGCGCCGACGCCGAACGACATGTGCTGTGACACCCGGTGGATGTCGAAGACATCCGGGTCGGGAAAGCGGTCGGGGTCGCGGTTGGCGGCGGCCTGGATGAAGAGGATGGCGCTGCCGGCCGGCACGGTGGAGCCGTGCAGATCCACGTCGCGGGTCACGTACCGGCCCGTGAACGGCCCTGTCGGCTCGAAACGCAGGATCTCCTCGATGGCGTTCGGGATGAGGGCGGGCTCGGCCACCAACTCCCGGCGCGCCTCGGGGTAGCGGGCCATCAGCGCGCCGAACCAGCCGATCAGCCGGCCGGTCGTCTCATTGCCCGCGCCCGCGACCACCGTGCAGTACGTGAGGACCTCCTCATCGGTGAGGGTGCGCAGCTTGCCGCTCTCGTCCTCGAACTCGGCAGTCATCAGCTCGGTCATGAGGTCGTCGGACGGGTGCTTCTTGCGCCAGTCGATGTAGTCCTGGAACCCCTCGGCGTTGAGGATCTCGCCGGAGTCGATCCGACCGCCGTCCCCGGTCTCCAGGGTCGCGTCGGTACGGTCCCGGTAGCGCACCTGGTCGGCCTCGGGAATGCCGAGGAGCATCCCGATCACGCGCATCGGCATCTCGGCGCCGACGGCCGCCACGAGGTCGAAGCGATCGGCTCCGGTGACCGGTTCGAGGACGCGCTCGCAGTACGCCCGGATCTTCGGCTCCAGTTGGGCGATGCGGCGCGGGGTGAAGACGCGGGCGAGCAGGCGCCGGTGGATGTCGTGGACGGGCGGGTCCTCGAAGATCAGGGTGCCCGGCGGCAGTTCGATGTTCGCCTGGATGATCTCCAGGATGTCGCCGCGCGCCGAGGAGTACGTCTGCCAGTCGGCGAGACCGCGCTGGCAGTCGGCGTAGCGGCTGACCGCGTAGAAGTCGTGCCGCTCGTTGTAGTAGAGCGGGGCCTCCTCGCGCAGGCGGGCGAAGACGGGGTACGGGTCGCGGGCCAGGGCGGCGTCGAAGGGGTCCCAGTAGACGGGCTCGGTGGTGGTGTCGGCGACGGTCATTTCAGCATGGCTCCCGCGTCGATGACGGTGGTGGTCCCGGTGACGAAGCGCCCGTCGTCGGACGCGAGGTAGAGCACGGCTCCGCTGATGTCGCGGGGCTCGACCCAGGGGGTGGGCAGCAGGTGCATGCTCTGCGAGACGGCCGCGAAGTCGTCGACCGTGGGGTTCTCCAGGTCCGGGCGGAACATCCGATACGTGTCCTCGTGCATGACCATCGGTGTGTTGACCTGGGAAGGGTGAATGGAGTTGACCCGGATGCTGTGCTCGCCGAGCTCCCAGGCCAGGGTGCGCATCAGGCCCACGACGCCGTGCTTGGCGGCGATGTAGTGACCGATGTTGGCGTGGCCGCGCAGGCCGCCGACGGAGCTGGTCAGGATGATCGAGCCGCCGCGTCCGCCGGCGATGATGTGCGGGATGGCGACCTTGGCGGTCAGCCACACGCCGGTGAGGTTGACGTCGATCATGTCGCGCCAGGTCTTCTCGTCCATGGCGTCCAGACGGGCGCCGTCGCTGCCGAGGCCTGCGTTGGCGCAGACGATGTCGAGCCTGCCGAACTGGGCGACACCCTCGTCCACGGCGGCCTTGAGCGCGTCGTGGTCGCGTACGTCCGCCTGCACGGCGTGGATGCGCCGCCCCAGCTTCTGCACCTGGTTGACGGTCTCGTCCAGGTCCTCGGGCGTCGACATGGGGAACTTGACGCCGTCGAGCTGCTTGCAGACGTCGATCGCGATGATGTCGGCGCCTTCTTCGGCGAGACGGATCGCATGGCTGCGGCCCTGTCCTCGCGCCGCTCCGGTGATGAAGGCGACCTTTCCTTCTACGCGTCCGGGCATGGGGAGCCTCGTTTCTGGGTGGACGTGCTCGGGTGAAGGGCGTGCGGGTGGTGTCGCTGTGGCTTTGCGAGGCGTGACGGCTTACGAAGCGCGGCGGCGCCGGGCGCCCAGGCGGCCGAGCGTGAGGATCAGCAGGGCCGCGGCCATCAGCGGCGCCATGCGCTTGAGAGCCGTGGCGCCGGTTGCGTCGATCAGGTCCAGTGGCGCCGCGACCGGCGCCGGAGCGGGTGAACTCGTACGTGTTTTCGGCGAGTTGGCCGCGATTCCGGCGGCGAGGTTCTCGGCGAACCGTTCCATGAGGGCGCCGGACACCTCGGCGAGGGTGCCCCGGCCGAACTGGGCGGGCTTGCCGGTGATGCTGAGGTCGGTCTCCACGTGCACGGCGGTACGGCCACCACCGGCGTCTTTGAGGCGGCAGGTGACCCGTGCCTTCGCGGTGCCGTTGCCGCGCGCCTCGCGACCGCCTGCCTCCAGGACCACGACCTTTGCCTGCTCGTCGCGCTCGAGGAAGGTGACCGTGCCGCTGTAGGTGAGCGCGATGGGGCCCAGCTTCACCTTGATCCGGCCGCGGTGCTCGTCGCCTTCGCTCGAGGTGAGCGTCGCGCCGGGCACACAGGGCGCGACGCGCTGCACGTCGAGCAGGACGGGCCAGGCCTCCTCGACCGGCACCGGGATGGTGAGACTGTTCTCCAACTTCATGCCGACTCCCCCGTCATATCGTGTCCTGCGCCGCGGCTCGGACGGCGTTGACGATCCCCTGGTAGCCGGTGCAGCGGCACAGGTTCCCGGTGAGCGCCTCGCGGATCTCCTCGTCGGTGGGTTTGGGGTTCTCGGCCAGGAACGCGGTCACCGAGACGACGAACCCCGGGGTGCAGAACCCGCACTGGAGCCCATGGTGCTCCCTGAACGCCGCCTGCACCTTGGACAGTTCACCGTCCGGTCCCGCGAGACCCTCGACGGTGGTCACCTCCCCGCCGTCGGCCTGCACGGCGAACACCAGGCAGGCGCGGACGGGTTCGCCGTCGAGCAGCACGGTGCACGCGCCGCAGACGCCGTGCTCGCAGCCGAGGTGGGTTCCGGTCAGCGAGCAGGTGACGCGCAGGAAGTCGGCGAGGGTGAGCCGGGGCGCCACCGCAGCCCTGCGGCCGGCGCCGTTGACCCGCACGTCGATCTCGATGGTCTCCGCGTCAGTCATGGAGTGCCTCCTGTACGGCGCCGTGCCAGGCGCGGGCGACCATCGCGGCGCCCACGCGGATGCGGTAAGGGGCCGATCCGTGCAGATCGGAGGGGACGGATTCGAGGTCTTCGGTCGCGAGCCGGCCGATGTCCTCGGCGTCGGTCCCCAGCGGGTCCGTGCCGAGCAGCGCGGTCTCGGCCGCTGTGGCCCGCCGCGCGGTCGGGCCGAGGCCGAACAGGCCGATGGCGCACCGGTCGAGACGGCCCGCAGTGTCCACGCGGAGGGCGACCGTGGCGCCGGCGATGGCGAAGTCCCCGCTTCTGCGGGCGAATTCCTCGACGGCGAACCCGCACCGCCCGCTCCACACCGGGTACTTGACCCCGGTGAGCAGTTCGTCCTCGGCGAGGGCCGTGGTCCAGACACCGTTGAGGAAGTTCGCTGCCGGGATGGTGCGCCGGCCACGCGGCGAGAGCGCTTCCAGCTCGGCGTCCAGGGTCAGGGCCACCGCCGGATACTCGGCCGCGGCATCGGCGTGCGCGAGCGATCCGCCGACGGTACCCCGGCTGCGTATCTGGAAGTGACCGATCAACGGGGTGGCGCGGGCAAGGAGCGGAACCGAGGCTCGTACCTCCTCGGACCGCTGCACGGCGGCCTGAGTGGTGGCCGCCCCGACCCACACGGTGTCGTCGTCCCTGCGCTCGATCCCGCGCAGTTCGTCGAGGCGCCGCAGGTCGACGAGGTGGCCGAAGGACGCCAGGCGCAGGGCCAGCATGGGGACGAGGCTCTGCCCTCCCGCGATGACCTTCGCCTCGTCCCCCCACTCCCCCAGCAGACCGACGACCTCGCCGGGAGTCTCGGGCGCGTGGTACCTGAAGGGCGCCGGCTTCATGAGCGCACCCCCAGACCCTGCCCCTGCCGCTGCTTCTCGATGAGTCCCACGATCGACGCGGGGGTCAGCGGCAGCCTCTCGATCCGTACGCCGAGCGGCGCGAGCGCGTCGGCGACCGCGTTGACGACGGCGGGCGCGGAGCCGATCGCGCCGCCCTCGCCGACTCCCTTGTAGCCGCCGGGCCCGGGGCTCGGCGTCTCGACATGGCCCACCTCGATGACCGGCACCTCGGTGGCCGTGGGCAGCAGATAGTCCATGAACGTGGTCGACACGGGGTTGCCGTCCGTGTCGTAGGCGAGCTCCTCGTAGAGCGCGCCGCCGATGCCCTGGACGGTGCCGCCGTATATCTGGCCCTCCACCACACTCGGGTTGATCATCGGGCCGCAGTCCTCACTGACGATGTACCGCAGGAGTTTCACCTCTCCGGTGACCACGTCGATTTCGCAGGTGCAGACGTGGGTGGCGTTGGCCCAGATCATCAGGTGCGGGGTGTGGTAGCGGCCGCTCGCTTCAAGCCCGGCGGGCACTCCGGGCGGCAGGGCGTGCACTTGGTAATACGCGATGTCGGCTATCTCCGCGAGGGACAGTGACCCATCCGCACCCTGGGCCGTGGCCTGTCCGCGCTGGAACTCGACGTCTTCCAGTGGCACTTGCAGCCGGTGGGCCGCGATGGCCCGGATGCGCTCCCGCAGCACCCCGGCCGTCTCCTGGATCGCCCCCGCCGTCATGGGCCCCGAGCGGCTGCCGCCGGTGCCGGCTCCGTACGGTGTGATGGCCGTGTCGCCCTGCACGGTGCCGACGTCCTCGATGGCGACGCCGAGCGCGTCGGCGGTGAGCTGGACGACCGTGGTCTCCAGGCTGTTGCCGCAGGACCCGCCGGCCACGTAGACATTGACCTTGCCGGAGGGCTCGACGCGGATCGTCGCGCCCTCTGTGGCGTGGAACGGCGTGGCGCCGGCGGTCGGCTCGACGTACGTGCACGTTCCGACACCGAGGTAGCGGCCCTGCTGCCGGGCCTGCGCCTGCTCCTTGCGGAAGGCCTCGTAGTCGAGAATCTGCAGGGCCTGCTCGAAGGTCTCGCGCGGGGAGATGTGGTCGTACGGCATCCCGTTGAAGTTCGCCGTGGGAAGCTCGTCGCGGGTGAGCATGTTCCGGCGGCGTAACTCCACCGGGTCGAGGCCGAGTTGCCGGGCCGCGGTGTCCAGGAGCGTTTCGCGGGCCATGGACTCGTACTGCCAGGGGCCGCGGTAGGCGACGCGACCGCTGGTGTTGGAGTAGACGAAGCGCGAGGAGAACGTGCCTTCCGGGATGCGGTACGGGCCGGGGAAGAGCATCCCGACCGCGATGCCGCTCTGTACGGGTGACGGCGTCGGGTACGCGCCGGCGTCCTGGACGTGGTCGAGCGTCGCGGCCAGGATGCGGCCGTCCTCGTCCAGGGCGATGCGCGCCTCGCCGTGCTCGTGGCGCGCCTGGCCTGCCGCCAGGAGATGCTCCTGACGGTCCTCGATCCACTTGAGCGCAGCGGGCAGCTTGCGGGCCGCGAGCATCACGCACATGTCCTCGCGCTGCGGCAGGACCTTCTGCCCGAAGCCGCCGCCGGTGTCCCGCATCACGACGCGCACCCGGTGCTCGGCGATGCCAAGCAGTCGCGCGCAGAAGGAACGGACCTCGTGCGGTGACTGGGTCGAGGCCCAGATGCTCATCTCCCCGCCTGCCGGGGTCCATTCGGCGACGATCCCGCGGGTCTCCATCGGGACCGGGCCGTGCGACTGCTGGTACAGGGTCTGGCCGACGACGTGGGACGCGCTCGCGAAGACGGGTTCGAGGTCGGCCATCGGGCGACCGCCGAGCTGACCGACGAGGTTGCCGGGATGCTCCGCGTGCACCGACTCCGGAGAGCCGAGAGCCGTCGCGTAGTCGACGACCGGCACGAGCGGGTCGTAGTCGACGATCACCAACTCCGCCGCGTCCTCCGCGAGATAGCGGTCGTCGGCCACGATCATCGCGACCGGGTCGCCGACGAAACGCACCTCCCCCTCGGCGAGCGGCGGACGCGGAGTGTCCGGATCGTCGCGTCCGTTGAGCGTGTACCACTGCTCGTGGACGCCGGGGTTGAGGTCGGCGGCCACGAACACGGCGTGCACGCCGGGGAGTTCGCGGGCCTCGGACGCGTCGATGTCGAGGATCCGGGCCCGTGCCATCGGGCTGCGCACGAAGCACACATGGAGCATGCCGGGGCGTACGACGTCATCGACGTAGGTGCCCGTGCCGGTCAGGAGTCGCGCGTCCTCGACGCGCGGGATGCGGGTGCCGGCGTATGCGGCTGCGCGCCCGGTTGGTGCCATCGGTCCGTTCCTCCGTTCACGTGCGGAACTCAGGAGCTGAACTCAGGGGCTGATCTCAGGGGCTGAACTCAGGGGCTGAACTCAGGGGCTGAACTCAGGGGCTGGACTCATGTGCCGCGCTTACGTGCTGAACGAGTGTTTAACCAAGGTGCTGAACGACTGTTTAACACCCGCCGTTCGAGCGCGTCAAGCACAATGACGGGCATGACTGCCACGCCTCGCCGAATGGGCGCCGAGAACTCCAAGACTCGCCTGCTGCTGCTCGACACCGCACAGCGCCTGATGCTGGAGGAGGGGTACGCGGCCGTCGGCGTACGGCGCGTGGCGCGCGAGGCCGAGGTGGCGCCGGCCCTGGTCCTCTACTACTTCCGGACGCTCGACGACCTGTTCCTCGCCATGCTGAGGCGTCGCGCGGACAAGGAACTGGAGCGCGCCGAGCGGCTGCTGAGCGGACCGCAGCCGCTGCGGGCGCTGTGGCGGCTCAGCAGCCATCCGGGCAACGCCCTGACCACGGAGTTCGCGGCCCTCGCCAATCACCGCAAGGAGATCCGCGCCGAACTGGCCGCGATCTCGGAGCGCTATCGCGAAGTCCAGCTCGAAGCCCTCACGCGCGGCCTCGAACAGGCGGGCACCCGGCTGCCGGCCGGGATGTCCCCGGCCGTACTGCTCGTACTCACCAACGCCGTCGGCCGCAACCTGATGATGGAGCGGGCCCTGGGCATGACGACCCGGCACGTGGAGGCCCTCGCCTTCGTGGAGCAGGTGCTCCACGAGTACGAGGGCGACCCCGCGCGGGCCGCCGGACAGTGAGGCTCCGTCAGGTCCCCTCACCCGAGGGCTTGCGGCCGCCGAGCCCCCGCCAGCGCCGCCGCAGTTCGTGCGCGGCCGCCTTGGGCTTGCGGTCGCGGGTGAAGACGCCCTTGCGATTGCCGTCGACGCGGTGGATGCCGTGGGAGGTCTGGAAGTCGGCGAAGTTCCACACGTGTTCGCCCACGACCGCTTCGATCCGGTCGAACGCCCGGTGGTTCGCGGCCAGATAGGCCGCCTGGTACTCCTCCGTCCAGGGCTGGTCCCACACCGAGTGCAGACCGGGCATGGTGTCCGCGCCGTACTCGCTGAGGATGAGCGGCTTGCCGAACCTTTCGGCCCAGCCTCGCAGATCGCCTTCCATGTACTGCTCGGCCGCAGCGAGGTCGCCGGTCGCGACGTACCAGCCGTAGTAGCGGTTGATGCACAGCACGTCGAAGAGGTCGGCGATGCGGTCGTTGTCCGAGGTCGCGAACATCACGGCGGCGTAGGTGACGGGGCGCGTGGCGTCGAGCTTGCGGGTCAGCTCCACGAGCGGTTCGAAGTACTCACGCGCGCCTTCCTCGTTGGAGGCCGGCTCGTTGGCGATGCACCACATGACCACGCTGGGGTGGTTCTTGTCCCGGGCGATCAGCTCGCGGATCGCCTGCGCGTGGGCGGCGCGGGTCTCGTCGTTGAAGGTGTCGGGTGAGAAGGTCGGCCGCGGCGGGGTGCCGAGCAGTCCGGCCTCCACCATCAGGTTGAGGCCGACGGCCGCCGTCTCGTCGATGACGACGATGCCGTGCCGGTCGGCGAAGTCCATCACCTCTTCCGCGTACGGATAGTGGGAGGTACGGAAGGAGTTGGCGCCGGTCCACTCCATGAGCTGGAAATCGTGCACGAGGTAGGCGTCGTCGTGCCCCTTGCCCCGTACGGCGGTGTCCTCGTGCTTGCCGAAGCCGGCGAAGTAGAACGGTTCGCCGTTGATCAGGAACTGGGTGCCGCGAACCTCGACGGTACGTACGCCGAACGACTCGGTGTAGGTGTCGAGGACCGCTCCCGAGTCGTCGACCACCTCCGCGACGAGCTCGTAGAGGTATGCCGCACCGGGACGCCAGGGCGTCGCGTTCTCGACTCGTACACTGCCGCTCGCCCCTTCGGACGCGGCGACCTCCGTGCCCGCCGCGTCCAGGATCCGTACGCGCACGGTGGCGGGCGCGCTGGTCTCCACCTCGTACTCCACCGTGCCGATGGTGTCGTCGAGGCCGGTCACGACGGTGATGTCCGCGATGTGGAGGGGTGGCAGGCTGTGCAGCCACACGGAACGGGCCAGCCCTGCGTAGTTGTAGAAGTCGTGCAGGTACGTCTGCTTGCGGCGGCCGTCCTGGGCGACGGTGATGGAGCCCGGCGGAATGGTCGTGTTGGTGAGCTCGTTGCTGACGCCGACGGTCAGCCGGAACTCGCCGCCCGCGCTGACGTGCTCGGTGATGTCGGCCTCGAACGGCGTGTATCCGCCGACGTGTTCGGCCACCAGGACGTCGTCGACGTACACCTTCCCCTCATGCGTGGCGGCGTCGAGGCGCAGCAGCACGCGCTCGCCCGACCAGCCGCGCGGGACGCGGACATGGCGCTGGTACCAGACCCAGCCGACATGGTCGCGGATGGCGCTGTCGGTGAACTGGTCGTTGTAGCTGGCGGGTACCGCTGCTTCGAGCGGGGTGTCGAGCGGTCCGGTCCAGGGTTGGTCGCCGACGGCGGCGGAGGTGGCGAACCGCCACAGGCCGTCCAGGCTGACCTGCTCACGGGTGGCGGTGGGGCGGGGCTTCAGCATGGGATCTCTTTCTGTACGGCGGTGGCGACGGGATTGGCCGTCGACATGGCCAACCGCCACGTCAAGTGATATGAGCTGGATTGCGCAGTTGATGGGGATGGGTGGGGAGGTCAGTGATGGGTCATGCCACGCAGTCGGAGGCCCGCGGGCGGATCCTCGAGGCCTGTGCGGTGGCGTTCGCCGGGTCCGGTGTTCAGGGCGCCTCGACGGGGGAGGTCGCGCGTCGCGCCGGCGTGAGCCAAGCGGCTCTGATGCGCCATTTCCCGCGCAAGGAGGACCTGTTGCTCGGGATACTCGAGCTGCGCGACCGGCGCTGCACCTCGTTCCTCCAGTCCGCCGAAGCGCTCGACGCGGCGGCGCGTCCGCTGCAGGCGCTGCGCGGCATGCTCGCCGTACTCGCGGACAACGAACGGCAGCCCGGGCTCGTCGAGTTGCACTGCGTCCTGTCGGCCGAGGCGGCGCAGACCGGCCACCCGGCGCAGCCTTCTACGCCGAGCGCTATCGCGGGCTCCACCGGTTCTACGCGACGGTCTTCCGCGCGCCGGCCGAGCGTCACGAACTGTCCTCGTCCTTGCCGCCGGGGGGGGCCACGATGGCCGTCTCGCTGGTCAACGGGGTGCAGCAGCAGTGGCTCTTCGACCGGGAGGCGGTGAACGTGGAGCGCACGATCCGCAGGTTCCTGATGTCGGTGGTCCCTGGGCTGGCGGAGTGAGCCGGTCGGGCGGTCGCGGCTCACGCCACCTCCTCCCGACCCGCGGCCGCGAGGCGTTGGCGTTCCACGCGGCGCCGGCGCTGTTCGACCGGATCGGCGACGGGCGCGGCGAGCAACAGCTGTCGCGTGTAAGGGTGTTCCGGCGTCGAGGTGACCCTACCGGCCGGCCCGGTCTCGACGATCTCGCCGCTGCGGATCACGCTCACGCGGTGGCTGACGTGCCGGATGACGGCCAGGTCGTGCGAGATGAACAGATAGGCGACCGACGTCCGGCGCTGGATGTCGACGAGCAGGTCGAGGATCCGGGCCTGGGTGGACAGGTCGAGCGCGGAGACCGGTTCGTCGCAGACGATGAGCCGCGGCGCGGGCGCCAGCGCACGGGCGATCGCGACGCGCTGGCGCTGGCCGCCGCTGAACTCGCGCGGCAGCCGCTCGGCGGCGTCCTTCGGCAACCCCACCTGGTCGAGCAGGCCGCCGACCTGGGCCCTCGCCTCACGTGCGGTCACGCCCTGCACCACCAGCGGTTCGCTGAGGATGTCGCCGATGGTGAGGGACGGATTGAGCGAGCTGTACGGGTCCTGGAAGACGACCTGCAGGTCGCGGGCGAGCGCACGGCGCTCCTTGCCCGCGGCGTGGGTGATGTCCTTGCCCTGGAAGCGCACCGTGCCACCGCTCGGCGCGGTGAGGCCGAGCACAGCGCGGCCGATGGTCGTCTTGCCCGACCCGGACTCGCCGACGAGCCCGACGGTCTCGCCCTCCCCCACGGTCAGCGACACCCCGTGCAGCACCTCGTGGGCTCGCGCGCGAAAGCCCCGTCCGGGAAAGGAGATGCGCAACTCACGTATGTCCAACAGGTTTTCCGCAGTCATCGCAGCTCCGTTCCGAGCGCATCCGCGGTGGCGACCGGCTGATCGCTGCGCAGTGTGTCCTCGTCGAGAATGGAATCGAGGAGCATCCGGGTGTACGGATGCCGGGGCTCGCGGAACAGGTCCTCGGTGGCGCCGGTCTCGACGACGGTGCCCTTCTGCATCACGGCCACCCGGTCGCAGATGTCGGCGACCACACCGAAGTTGTGGGTGACCATGAGCACCGCCATGTTCAGTTCCTTCTGCAGATCGCGCAGCAGGTCGAGGATCTCCGCCTGCACGGTCACATCGAGCGCGGTGGTGGGTTCGTCGGCGATCAGGAGCAGTGGCCGGCTCGCGACGGCGCCCGCGATCAGGACGCGTTGCGCCATTCCGCCGGATATCTGGTGCGGATACGAGCGGAAAGTGCGCTCGGGGTCGGGGATGCCGACCTTGCGCAACAGCGCGAGCACCGTGTCCCGGGCTTCCTTGCGCGACAGGGGCGACTCGGCGGCGGCGCGCACGCCTTCGACGAGCTGAGCGCCGATGGTGCAGGACGGGTCGAGGTTGGACATGGGTTCCTGCGGTACGTACGCGATGGAGGTGCCGCGTACGGCGCGCAGTTCGGCCTCGCGCAGGCCGAGCAGCTCACGGCCGTCGAGCCGGATCGAGCCCTGCGTCACGACCGCTTCCGCGGGCAGGACACCGAGGACGGCGAAGGCGGTCTGGGTCTTGCCGGAGCCCGATTCGCCGACCAGGCCGACGGTCTCGCCCGCCTCCACGGCCAGGGTGACGCCGCTGACGACCTCCTTCAGGTCGCCGGAGGGCGTCGGATAGGCGAGGGCGAGGTCCTCGACGGTGAGCAGGCCCGTGACCGTATGCCCTGCCGTGCCGGCGTCGGGGCGCTTCTCCGGTGTGGTGATCTTCACCGGCTTGGGGCGGCCACCCTCCAGCGCGTCGCGCAGCGAGTTGCCGAGCAGGACGAGCGCGGCGGTGATGACACCCAGCGAGAGGCTGGGCCACAGGAACTGCAGGGGATCCTGATAGAGATTGCCGAAGCCTTCGGAGATCATCGCGCCGAAGCTGGGCACCGTGCTCTCGCCGACGCCGAGGAACGCGAGTCCCGACTGCACGGCGATGGACGATCCGGCGAGGAACGCGGTGGCGATGATGACCGGTCCGCGGACCACTGTGAACACATGGCGGCGCAGGATGCGCCGGTCGGGCAGGCCGGAGACGCGAGCGGCGTCCACGTACAGCTCGTTCTTGACGCCGACGACGAGATTGCGCACGAGCCGGTAGATCCCCGGTGAGAGCAGCACGCCGAAGATGACCATCGTGACCCGGAAGTCGCCCTTGGTCACCGGCATCAGGACGATGAGCAGGAGCAGTCCGGGGAACGTCATGATCAGGCTGAACACCCACTCGGTGACACCTCGCACCCGCCGCCCGAAGTACCCGCCGACGAGTCCGAAGGTGACACCGATGACGAGGGCGATGCTCGCACCGATCAGGGCGGAGACCACGCTGGTGTTGATGGAGTGCAGGAGCCGCGTGAAGATGTCGCGGCCGCTCTTGTCGCCGCCGAGCAGATAGCCGTGCTCACCCACGCCGGCGTTGACCGCGTCGAGGTCGACCGCGTTGGCACCGTGATCGGTGAGAAGCGGGGTGAGCAGACCGAGCAGGACGACGACGAGCAGCACGCTCGCGCTGATGACGGCCTGTGGATCCTTGAGGAGTTTGCGCAGCGCGGATCGGCGGTGCACGGTGCGGGCCGGGGCCGCTTGAGACGGTGCCGTACTCAACTGACCATCCTCGCCTTCGGGTTGAGCCAGCCGTTGACCAGGTCGACGACGAGGTTGACGCACACCACGAGCAGCACACCGAAGAGGCTGATGCCCATGATGATCGGGACGTCGCCCTGCAAGGAGGCGTTGAACGCGTACTGGCCGAAGCCCGGCAGTGCGAAGACCTGCTCGATGATCAGCGCACCGCCCAGCATCTGGATGAACTCCAGGGACAGCACGGTCAGCGCGGGACCCGCCGCGTTGCGCAGCGCGTGCCGCAGCACGATCGACCGGGTCGGAATGCCGCGGGTGCGCAGGGTGCGTACGTAGTCCTTGCGTAGTTCACCGATCATCGCGCCGCGGATCTGGGCGGTCAGGCTCGCGATGCCGCCCATCATCAGAGCGGCCACGGGGATGGCGATGCTGCTCGCCCAGCGTCCGGGGTCCTCGGAGAAGGGGGTGTAGCCGGTGGCCGGGAAGACATCCAGCTCGATGGCGAATATGTAGACGAGGGCGATGGCGATCAGCAGGTTCGGGATGAGGTACCCGGCCATCGAGGCGCCTTGGGCGATCCGGTCGACGGCGCCGCCGCGCGAGGCGGCGAGCACCCCGAGCACCACGCTGATCACGCAGGTGATGAGGAGCGCGACGACGACGACGGACAGGGTGACGCCGAGCCGTGCGGTGATGGCCGAGCGGACGGGTTCGCTGGTGAAGTAGGAGAGCCCGAAGTCTCCGGTGACGGCGTGCCAGAGCCACTCGGCGTACTGGGTGAACAATGGCCGGTCGAGGCCCATTTGGGACTTCTGGGCGGCGATGGCCTCCGGTGTGGCTCCGGTGCCGACGAGGCTGCTCGCCACGTCGTCGAAGGAGAGACTCAGAAGCAGAAACGTGATCATGGTCACCAGGACCGCGAGCACCAGGCCCGCGCTCAGGCGACGCACTACGTAGAGGATCATCTCGGCGGCTCGTTTCGGTGGACTAGTCGGCCACGCCGAACTGCCGGACGGTCGAGAACGTCGAGGCACCGTCGCCGAGATAGGTGATGCCCTTCTTGGTGGCCCAGTCGCTGCCGATGTAGAAGAGGGGCGCCTGCCAGGCGTTCTCGACCCCGAACTTGTTGATCTGCTTGTAGATACCGGCGGCCTTGGCCGGGTCGAGCTCCTTGTCGGCCTGCCGCAGGAGCTTGGTCAACTCCGGGTCGGTGGAGCCGAACACGTTGCGGAAGCCGGTCGGACCGTAGAAGTTGCGGGTCTCGATGGGAGTGGTGTTGAGCCCGTCCACGACCAGGAACATCGCGTACTTCCGCGACAGCAGGGCCGAGACGCTCTGCTGCGCCGGGATCGGCTCCCACTTCACCTTGATGCCGATGTCACCGAGCGCCTGGGTGATCGCGGGCTCGTTCTGCTTGGTGTAGAAGAGGCTGGGCATCGTGACCGAGAAGCCGTTCGCGTAACCGGCCTCGGCGAGCAGCTTCTTCGCTCCGGCCGGATCGTAGGCGTAGGCCTTCTCCAGCGCGGGGTCGTAGGCCTGGCCCTGTGGGTTGTACAGCTGCCGGGTCGCCTTGCCGGAGCCCTGGAGCAGCTGCTTGACCATCTTCTCCCGGTCGAAGGCCATGTTGATGGCCTTGCGGACCCGTACGTCACCGAGCGCCTTCAGCTTGCTTCCGCCGCGGTCGGCGAGGATCAGACTGGCGCCCGCGGTCGCCTGCACGTGCTTGACGTCGAAGCCCGCCGCCTTGATGGTGTCGATCTGCGAGACGTCCACCGTGCCCACGTTGGTCTCGCCGGCCTTGAGGGCGTTGGCCACCGCGGTCGGGTCGGCGATCACCCGGATCTTGACGGTCCTGAAGGGGTAGAGCTCCTTGTTCCAGTAGTCCTCGCGCCGGTTGAGCACGTAGACGGAGCCGTTCACCGTCGCCTTCTTGTCGAGGGTGTACGGACCGGACCCCACGGGGTTCAGGGCGGCGGCTTTGGTCGTCATGGTCTTCGGGTCGCCGATGACGCCGGCCTGCGAGGACAGCGACCACAGCAGGGAGCCGTCGGGCTGCCGGAGCTTGAGCACCACCGTGGAGGCGTCGGGCGCCTCGACCGAGGAGACCGCGGCGAGGGCCGCCTGCCCCTGGCCCGGGGTCTTGCGGATGTGCTCCATGGTGGCCTTCACCGCGGCGGAGTCGACCACGGCGCCCGAACTGAACTTCATGCCCGTACGCAGCTTGAGCGTGAGCGTCCGCGCGTCCTTGGAGTACTCCCAGCTCTGTGCGGCCCCGGGCTGCAGCTCTCCCTTGTTGTCCTGGATCAGGAGCGTGTCGAAGACCGAGTTCCAGACGTAGGTCTGCTGCCCCTCGACGAGCTGTGCGGGGTCGAACGAGTTGGGCGTACCGAAGATCGACAGCGCAAGCGTCTTGTCGGCGGCGGAGGGCGACGACGCGTCGGTGGGCTGGCTGTCGCACGCCGTGACGGCGAGGAGCGCGGCTGCGGCTCCGAGTGCGGCGGCGGTCCGGGTGTGCGGTCGGGTCCGGTTGTTCGGCCGGGTCGGGGAGTGCAGGGGGCGAATGCGCATGGGTGGATTCCTTCGTCCGGGAACCGAGAAGCAGAGAAACCTGCGTGAGTACGTCAGTGCCATGCGTGAAGTCGGGAACGTAGCTGTGAGTGGGGGCGCTTCGGGAAGCTGCGGAACCGCCGAAGCCGCGACCGAGCCAACTGTTACCACACGGTTGGTTTTCATTGGGAAGATAGGGCGCGGTGACCAGCACAGGAAGAGCGCGGTTCAGCTTCGTAATCAGAGCGTGACCTGACTGAACGTCAGAAACGGGGTCTCTTGCCTTTCTGACTCCCGCTGGGGACACTCCGGTCAGCCGCCCAAATCCGACCACGTGGTAACCGCCGGGCGGGAAAGGACATGCGCTGTGACCGAGGCCAAGTCCCGTGGGCCGTACGCCAAGACGGCGGCCCGGCGGGCCAAGATCATCCGCGCGGCACGCGACAGTTTCGCGGAGCACGGCTACAGCCAGGCCTCCCTGCGCGATATCGCCGAGCGGGCCGGCATCACCCACGCCGGACTGCTGCACCACTTCCGCAACAAGGACGAGCTCCTTGCCGAGGTGCTTGCCGACCGGGACTCCGAGGAGTGGCAGCACGGCCTGGCGCAGGTCAGCGAGATGGACCAGCTGGCGCCGTACCTCGGCGATCTGCTGCGACAGCACCAGAAGTCCCCTGAGCTGATGCGGCTGTGGATCGAGCTGGCCGCGGCCGCCTCGCGCCCGGACCATCCGGCGCACGACTACTTCGCCGAACGCTACGACCGGGTGCGCACCCAGCTCGGGGCCGGCATGCGGGAGCGGGCGGAGCTCGGCAAGCTGCACGAAGACCTGCCGCCCGAGCACACGACGGTGCTCCTCCAGGCCGTGCTCAATGGCCTCCAACTGCAGTGGCTGCTCGACCAGAACCTCGACATCGTCGGACCGCTCGGGTCGTTTCTGCGCCTGGCGTTCGGCAGTGACCCGGCATCCGGCACCGACCCGACAGGAGAAACCGACACGTGAACCCGGCCGTCACCGGCACCTTGGCAGTACAGCTCTACAGCGTGCACGAAGCCCTGGCGGCCGACCGGCCGGGCACCCTGAAACGCCTGGCCGACCTCGGCTACCGCTACGTCGAGCCCTTCGCACTCGGCTTCTGGAACACCCCGGCCGACGAACTCGCCTCCGCCGCCGGTGCGTTGCGCGACGATCTGGATGCCGTCGGGCTGGCGGTCAGCTCCGTGCACACCTCGGTCTCCGCGCACGAACAGCGCGGCCTGGTCGAGATGTGCCGCACCCTCGGCACCGACACCGCGTTCGTGCCCATCCCGTTTCTCGTCGAGGGGTTCGAGGGTCAGCGTTTCGAGGACCGCGACGCCGTGGCTCTGTTCGCGGACCGGCTCAACGCGGCGGCGCGCGAGGTGGCCGGGTCCGGGATCCGGCTCGGCTACCACAACCACCACCTCGAATGGGAGCAACTCCCGGACGGAGCGCGGGCCTTCGACGTGCTGTGGGAACTGCTCGACCCCGACGTGCTCGCCGAGGTGGACCTCTACTGGGCCGCCGTGGCCGGCCAGGACCCGGCCGAGGTGGTCGAGCGCCTTGGTGAACGCGCGGTCGCCGCCCACGTCAAGGACGGTCCGGCCCGCCCGGACACTCCACAGACACCGCTCGGCACCGGCGACGTCGACTACGCGGCAGCGCTGCGCGCGGGCCGGCACCTGCGCTGGCACATCACGGAGATCGACGACACCGAGGGCGACCGGTTCGAGTTGCTCGCCACCAACCGCCGGACGCTCCTCGACGGCGGTCTCACCGCAGCCTGAAAACCCCCTGGCGGGCTACTCGCCCTGCCCAGGGCCGATCACCGTCTGCATGAAGATCTCCAGCAGCCGCAGCATGTCGCGAGACGGGTCGAGCAGCGCCTGCATCCGCAGACCGTCCATCATCGCGAGCACCATGACGACCTTGTCGTCAGCGGTCAGGTCCGGGCTGTCGTGCGCGGTGTTCAGCGGGCCGCTGCGAAACCGCGTCCGCATCCGCTCGCGCCGCCCGGCGAAGAACTCGTGCGCGGGGTGGGCCGGGTTGGTCGCCGCGATCGCCAGCGCGAGCCAGTTGCGCTGATACTCCGGGTCCTCGAACTCGTCGGTGAGCACCGCTCCCAGTACGGCCGACCCCGCCGTGCCCGCGACGAGGATCCGTGCCGCCTGCTCCTCCTCGTCCGCCTCCCGCTGCGCGAGCGCGGCAAGGAGCAGTTCCTCCTTGCCGGAGAAGTGACGCAGGAGCGCCGCGTGCGTCACTCCTGCCCGCGCCGCGATGTCCCGTAGCGAGGCGCGCTCATAGCCATGTTCGGCGAAACCCGCGAGCGCCGCGCGCGCGATCTGCGAGCGCCGCGCGGGCGTCGTCGCGTACGGACCGCGACGACGGGTGCTCGGGGTCGAACTCATGCTGTCTCCTGCGCCTTGGAGGTCTCTTGCGGTCGGGGTCTTGCCATCCGCAGACCCGGGAGTTTAATCTCCCCGAAATGTTGCCACGATGGTTACATTCCAATGAACCGCCGGATTGCGCAGCCGCCCGCCGAAAATCCGCGACCTCTCCTCCCACGCGCTCCGCCGCAGCTCGACCCGTACGCCCCCTGCGCCCTTCTCCTCGCGCACCCTCCCTCCGCCCACGGCACCACCGCACCCGAAGGACCCGATATGCCCGACGACGCCCGCTTCCTCTGGGGAGCCGCCACCGCCCCGCACCAGATCGAGGGCAACAACATCAACAGCGACTGGTGGACGCGCGAAGGACAGGTGCCGGGCCTTGAGCGCAGCGGCGACGCCTGCGACAGCTATCACCGTTACGAGGAGGACATGCGCCTGCTCGCCGACGCCGGCCTGAACGCGTACCGCTTCGGTGTGGAATGGGCGCGGATCGAGCCGGTCCCCGGTGAGTTCTCGCGGGCCGAGCTCGCGCACTACCGCCGGATGATCGACACCGCGCTCGGGCTCGGCCTCGCGCCGGTGATCACCCTGCATCACTTCACCAACCCCCGCTGGTTCGCCGAGGAGGGTGGCTGGCTCGGCGAGCGCGCGGTCGACCGCTTCACCGCCTACGTCGAGCGCGTGACCGAGATCCTCGGCGACGTCCCGTACGTCGCGACCATGAACGAGCCCAACATGCTCGCGATGATGATGACCATGGAGCAGCAGATGCTCCAGCGGCAACAGTCCGACCTGTGGCAGAGCCCGACGGTCGACAACGACTTCCGCCCGCAGCTGCCGGCCCCGGACACGTCGATCGGCGACGCCCTCGTCAAGGCACACCACGCGGTCCGCGACATCGTGCGCACCAACACCGACGCGGCCGTCGGCTGGACAGTGGCCAACCGGGCCTTCGCCGCCCGCCCGGGCGCGGAGGAGAAGCTCGCCGAGCTGCAGTACGTCTGGGAGGACCTGTACCTGGAGGCCTCGCGCGGCGACGACTTCGTCGGTGTCCAGTCGTACTCGAGCCAGTGGGTCGGCAATGGCGGCATCGAGCCGCATCCGCAGCTGCCCGACAACACTCAAGTCGGTACGGCGTACCGGCCCGACGCGCTCGGCATGGCCGTGCGGCACACCTGGGACGTCACGGGCGGAATCCCGGTCGTAGTGACCGAGAACGGCATTGCCACCGACGACGACACCCGCCGCATCGCCTATACGCAGGAGGCCCTCCAGCACCTGTTCGCGGCGGTGGACGACGGCATCGACGTGCGTGGCTACACGCACTGGACCGCCCTGGACAACTTCGAGTGGGGGCACTGGGGTCCGACGTTCGGCCTGATCGCCGTGGACCGGGAAACCTTCGAGCGGCGCCCGAAGCCGAGCCTCGCCTGGCTCGGTGACGTGGCCCGCCGCGGCCGACCCTGAGCATCGCCGCCCACTGTACGGGCGCGGGGCGAACACCTCACCCTGCGCCCGCCTTCTCCCTCCCCCACACACACTTTGAGCTGCTGCCGCACTGACGTACTGACGTACTGACGACGGAGTCACCGTGCCCGAAGGATCCCTGTCCGCCGAGGCGGACGCAGCGCCGAGATCACAGCCGCCCGCCGCCCCGGCCGAGCCGGCCCACGAGCGTTCCGGGCCGCCGCTCTTCCTCGTCGGCGGCAGCGTTCTCGGCCTCCTCGCCCTGGCCGGTATCGCCGTGGCGCCGAACCTTCTCCTGATCGAGGTCGGCTGGGTGCTCGCGATGCTGGGGTGGGCGACGGCCTCCCAGGCGATCCTCACCGTCCAGGCCGACCGCATCCCCGAGGAACAGCGCGGCAAGGTCTCCGGCCTGACGGGTCTGACCGGTGCACGAGGAGTACCTCTAGGACGGCACCTTCCACTGGGGCGAATGGTGTGAGCCCAGGAAGCGCTGCGTGGACGGCACGCCCATCAATCCCGTGGCCGCCGATCCCACGGCCTGGTTCATGGCCGACAAGGGCGAGGTCGGCACCGCGTACCTCTACCGGTCGGTCCACACGCTCGCCGCCACCGCCGGTGTGCTGGGCAAGAACGACGCGGCGCTCCCTTACGGCGGGCTCGCCGAGCGGATCAGGGACCCTGAAGTACCGAGTTCCTGGACGCCGAAGGCCGTACGACCGCAGGAACACAGGCCGGTTACGTGCGCGCCCTGGCCTTCGACCTCGTACCGGCGGGGCTGCGCGACGCGGCCGCGCGGACCTGGTCGCGCTGATCCGCACGGCCGGCGGCCACCTCGACACGGGCTTTCTGTCCACCGCCGACCTGCTGCCCGTACTGGCGGACGCCGGATACGCCGACATCGCGTACGCCGTGCTGACCCAGCGCTCCGATCCGTCCTGGCTCACCATGCTCGACCGCGGCGCCACCACCGTCTGGGAGGACTGGGACGGCGTCGACGAGGCGGGCAACGCGACCGCCTCACTGAACCACTACAGCAAGGGCGCGGTCGTCCGGTTCCTGCACACGCACACTCTCGGCCTGCGCCGAACGCCAGGCTCGGTGGACTGGGAGTCGCTCGTCGTAGCCCCGTCCCGGGCGCCCAACTCATCTGGGTATCCGGCACGTTCGACGGACCTCAGGGGACCATCGCCGTCGACTGGTCGGTCGACGGGGACACGTTCTGGATCGACGTCACGGTGCCCCCGGGTTCGACGGCCAGCGTCGTCCTGCCCGACGGCACCTCACTGCGTGCCGGACCCGGCCACCTGCACGGCGAGTGCGAGCTCCCGCCCGCATCCCCTCCGCAGCCCGTCCACCACCACACCATCGAAGGAGCACCTCATGCCCATGCCTGACGTCTCGACCCGCTCGCTCGACGATCTCGTTTCCCTCCACGGCCGCACGACCGTGGTGACCGGCGCAGGGCGCGGCCTCGGCAAGGCGATAGCCGCGCGGCTCGCGGAGGCCGGTGCCCACGTGCTCGTGGCGGACGTCGACGGCGCGCTCGCGAAGACCGCCGCCGCAGACCTCGCGCACCGTCATGACGCCGAAATCGTGGGCGTCGAAATGGACGTGACGGACTCGGACAGCGTGCGCGAGGCAGCGGATCTGGCCGTCGAACGCTGGGGCCGCCTCGATGCCTGGGTCAACAACGCCGGAGTCTTTCCGTACATCCCGATCGCGCAGATGGACGACGCGGCCTGGGACACCGTCTTCGCGGTGAATGCCCGGGGGACACTCGCCGGCACACGGGAAGCCGCCCGGGTCATGACCGCAGGCGGGCACGGCGGAGTGATCGTCAACATCTGCTCCACCGCGGGGTTCGAGGGCACCGCCCCCGGCATGGGCGCGTACGTGGCATCGAAGCACGCCGTACGGGGCCTCACCCGGCAGAGCGCCCTGGAGCTGGCGCCGCACGGGATCCGCGTGCTCGGCGTCGCCCCCAGCTACGTCCCGACGGAGGGCAACACCCTCGCAGCCGGCGACGGCCCGGTCGAACCCGACGCGATGCCGCTGATGATGACCAGCCCGGTGGGTCGCATCGGCACCCCGGACGACATCGCCCGCGTCGCCTTCTTCTGCGTCAGCGACCTGTCGATGTTCATGACCGGCAGCACCCTGCTCGCTGACGGCGGCACGACGGCCTGACCCCACCGCCCCGATCAGCGAGGATCACCGATGACCGCCAACGCCCGATTTCTGTGGGGAGCTTCCTCCGCGCCGCATCAGGTGGAGGGCAACAACGTGAACAGCGACTGGTGGGCCCGCGAGGGCCTGATCCCGGGCCTGGAGCGCAGCGGCGATGCCTGCGACAGCTACCACCGCTACGCGCAGGACATGCACCTGCTCGCCGACGCCGGCCTCAACGCCTACCGCTTCGGCGTCGAATGGGCCCGGATCGAGCCGGAGCCCGGCCACTTCTCACGGGCTCAGCTCGCCCACTACCGCCGCATGATCGACACCGCGCTCCGTCTCGGTCTCAGCCCCGTCATCACGCTGCACCACTTCTCCAGTCCCCGCTGGTTCGGCGAGGAGGGCGGCTGGCTCGGCGAACGCGCGGTGGACCGCTTCGTCTCGTACGTGGAGCAGGTCAGCGCAATCCTCGAGGGAGTACCGTACGTGGCCACCCTCAACGAGCCCAACATGCTGGCCATGATGCTCACCATCGAGCGCCGGATGCTCGCGAACCTCGGCGGCGGGACGGACGGCTCCGTCCTCTCGGACAACGTACGACCCGAACTGCCCACCCCAGACCCGGAAATCGGCGCGGCCCTCATCAAGGCGCACCACGCGGCCCGCGCGGTGGTGCGCGCGAACACCGGAGCGGCCGTGGGCTGGACGCTCGCGAACCGCGCTTTCGCGGCGCGGCCCGGGGCCGAGGAGCGTCTCCGCGAGGTGCACCACGTCTGGGAGGGCCTGTATCTGGAGGCCTCTCGCGACGACGACTTCGTCGGCGTCCAGTCGTACTCCAGCGAGTGGGTCGGATCCGACGGCATCGAGCCCCATCCGCCGCACCCGGACAACACTCAGGTCGGCACGGCATACCGGCCCGATGCACTCGGCATGGCGGTGCGTCAGGTCTGGGACGCCACCGGCGGGGTGCCGATTCTCGTCACCGAGAACAGCATCGCCGCCGCCGACGACGCCCGCCGGGTCGCGTACACCGACGAGGCGCTGCGCCATCTGTTCGCGGCGGTGGACGACGGCATCGACGTGCGGGGATATCTGCACTGGAGCGTGCTCGACAACTACCGCTGGGGATCGTGGAAGGCGAAGCAGGGACTGATCGCCTTCGATCCCACGACCTTCGAGCGCATCCCGAAGCCGAGCCTCGCGTGGTTGGGGAGGGTGGCGCGGCGCGGGCGTCCGTGATCGAGGCGGCGCTCCCGCGGCGTTCGGCGGGCTGCCCTCAACGCGGGCTTGAGCCGTTGGAGACCTCGGCTTCGGCAGCCGGGACGGCAGTGGCGGCCGGCTCCGGCTGGGCGGCGGGTGTGAGCCGGTCGCCCAGTTCGGAGAGGTCGTACGCCTGACGCGCCAGCCAGAAGCGCAGGAAGCCGGTGAGCGAGTAGCGCAGGTACAGCACCCCGCCCACCACCGCGCACACCACTGCGGTCAGGCCGATGGCGAGGGCGTCGCGCTGGGCCAGTGGATCCTCGCTCGCATGGGCGAGAGGGTAGGTCAGCGCGCCGAGGACCAGTCCGGCCAGGAGCAGAATGCCTCCGATGCGCAGCCACAAGGTGTGGCGTGCGGCGGCCGGGTCGGGGATCTTCAGGGCGGCCAGGTCGCGGGCGAACCGGTCGGCTCGGGAGGAGAGTTGGGGACGGTCCGCGTGGGTGAGGGTGGGCGGCTGTGTCGTGGTGTCGGTGGTCGGCGTCATGCCGCGCTCCCCAGGTAGTAGGAGGACAGTTCGGCGTGCAGGGAGCTGTCGGGGTGGCCCTGCCACTGGATGCGGCCGCGCACGAGGACGGCCGCATGGTCGGCGATCTTCAGGACGGAGGCGGCGAACTGCTCGACGACGAGCACTGCCACGCCCTGGCGGGCCAGTTCGGCGACGTGCTCGTACAACTCGGCGACGACGACCGGCGCCAGGCCCATGGAGAGTTCGTCGAGGAGCAGGACGGCCGGGTCGGTGGCGAGGCCCCGGGCGAGCGCGAGCATCTGCTGCTGCCCACCGGACAGGGTGCCTGCTGCCTGCTTCGCGCGTTCGCCGAGAATCGGGAAGCGGCTGTAGGCGAGTTCCTCGATCTCCGCCAGGCCGCGCCCGCTGAAGGTCATCATGCGGAGGTTGTCGCGTACGGAGAGGTTGGGGAAGATGCCCCGGCCCTCCGGGATGAGGCAGACGCCGGTCCGGGCGAGGTCACGCGGGCGGGCGCCGGTGGCGTCGCGGCCGCCGAGGCGCAGGGTGCCCGCCGAGGGGTGGTGCGCCCCGGCGGCGACGTTGAGCGTGGTGGTCTTGCCGGCGCCGTTCGGGCCGAGCAGGGCCACGACCTGGCCGGCGGCGACAGTCAGGTCCACGCCGTGGAGCACGGTGATGCGGTCGTACGCCGCCTGGATGCCGCGCAGTTCGAGCAGCGGGGGCGGGATGCCTTCTGCCACCGGCCGCAGCGCTGGGCTCTCGGTCATGTGCTCACGCCTCCCCGAGGTAGGCCGCCAGGACCGTCTGGTCCTGCTGTATTTCCTCGGGCGTGCCGTGGGCGACGACTTTGCCGAGGTCGAGTACGTACATCTCGTCGCAGACGCTCATCACGAGGCTCATGTCGTGCTCGACGAGGACCACGGCGCGCCCCTCGCCCGCGACGTCGCGCAGCAGTGCCGCGAAGCGCCGGGTCTCCTCGGCGTCCTGGCCCGCGGCCGGTTCGTCGAGGAGCAGCACCCGTGGCCGGCCGGCCAGCGCCCGGCCGACTTCGAGGAGCCGGGCGGCCCCGGTGGGCAGGGCGTCGGAGAGGGTGGCGGCGTCCGCGGTGAGGCCGATGCGTTCCAGGATCTGGTCGGCGACGCGGTCGGCCTCGCGGCGCCGCGGGCCGAGTTCGGCCGCGACGCGCAGATTGTCGCGGACGCTGAGCCGGCCGAAGAGTTCGAGGCGCTGGAAGGTGCGGGCCATGCCTTTGCGGGCCCGCTGAGCCGGGGTGCGCCGGGTGATGTCCCGGCCGTCGAGGCGTACCTGCCCCGCCTGGGGTCGGCGCAGTCCGGAGACGACGTCGAACAGGGTTGACTTTCCTGCACCGTTGGGCCCGATGAGCCCCGTGATCCGGCCTGCCTCGGCGGCGAATCCGGTGCCGTCGAGCGCCCGTTTCCCGCCGAACGCGACGGTCACGTCACTTGCTTCCAGCAAGGCCACGCGCGATCACCTCCCGGTCCTCGGTCCGCCAGGGGCGCCGCAGGCCCCACCACTCCACGGGGTCGGGCACGGGCCGTGGGCCTTCGAGGCGCGCGGTGGCGCGGATGCGCAGCGCGGTGCCGACCGCCACGGCGGTGAGCAGGAACATCGCGCCGCCGATCAGGTCGCTCGCGTACAGGGCCCAGAGCACGGCGAGCACGCCACCGGTGACGGGCAGAAGCAGCCGGTCGCGCGCGAGCGGTGTCCACTCGGCCCTGAAGCGCGGAGCGATGCCGCCCGGGCTGTGCGCGAGTCCCATCCCGGCCAGGGCGATCATGAGGGTGGAGACGTCGTGCGCCCAGTCCCCGAAGTGCCCGAGCAGATGCGGTGGCGCCACGAAGGCGATGCCCGTGAACAGTCCGGTGCCGACCGCGCCGAGTCCGCCGATCACCGCGACCAGGAAGATCGGCAGGTTGGCAACGAGGTTGAACTGCTCGGCGGTGACAGTGCGTTGCTGCATCCCGTAGAGCGCGCCACCCAGACCGGCGATCGCCGCGGACAGGGCGAACACCAGGACCTTCGAGGCGAGCGGGCGGCCGCCGAGGGTCGCGTACGCGGTTTCGCTGTCGCGCAGCGCGATCAGGCTCCGGCCGAAGCTGCCTCGCCGCAGCCACGCCACGGCGAGGGAGGCGAGCGCGAGGAACACGGCGGCGAGCAGCAGGAGTTCGGTGTCGGAGTCGAGCCGCCATCCGAACAGGTTCGGTCCCGCCGCTTCAACGGACCCTTGGTCGAACAGCGCGATACGGACGCCGAGGATCTCGAACGACGGGAGGGTGAACACCCAGCGGTCGAGGATCACGGCGAAGGCGGCGGTGCCGAGGGCCAGGTAGATGCCGGACAGGCGCAGGGCCGGAATGGCGATCAGCGCACCGACGATGCCGGCGACGAGGACGGCGACGGGCAGCGCCCACAACTGCCCCTGTGCTCCCAGGTGTCCCCACACCACGGCTCCGATTCCTGCGATGCTCAGCTGGCACAGGGAGATCTGGCCCGCGTACCCCGCGAGCGGTACGTAGGAGAGCGCGACGATGCCGAGCGAGAAGATCGGCCCGTACGAGATGAGGCCCTCCTCGTCGAGGACGGTCACCAGGAACACCGCGAACAGCACGACGCTCGCGGCGAAGACGCCGCTGCCGCGCGCGGTCGGCAGCGGCACACGGACCAGGCGTCGGTCGCGGCCGCGCAGCCGGCGGTGCGGGAACAGCAGCAGCGCGAGGAAGAGCAGCAGGGCGGGGGCGGCGAGCCGCAGTCCGGGGAGGTAGTCGTTCTGCGGCAGGTAGCCGGTGAGATAACTCTCCAGGCAGCCGACGACGAGCGCCCCGAGGAAGGTGAGCGGGAGGCTGCGCAGCCGGCCGAAGACCGCTGCGGTGTACGCGCTGACGATGAGCAGCGACAGCTGCGCGGCGTCGAGGGCGACGGTCGGGGCGATCAGGATGCCGCCGAGGGCGGCGAGTTGGGTGCTGAGAATCCAGGCGAGGCGGCTGGCGCGCTGCGGGGAGGCGCCCGCGAGGGACGCGAGCGCGCGGTCGTCGACGCAGGCGCGCATCTCGGTACCGGCGCGGGTGCGGTTGAGGAGCAGCCACAGCCCGACGGCGACCAGTGCGGCCACTGCCAGGGTGAGCAGCTGGTGCCCCGTGATCGCGGCGAGACCCAGCTTGATGGCCGGTTCGTCCGCGAAGAACGGGCGCAGCGGGCGTGCGGTGTTGGGGTCCCAGACCCAGCGGGCCAGCGCGATCGCCCCGGTGAGCAGGGCGACCGTCATCACCAGGCGCTCCGCCTCGCCGAGCGCCTGCACCGGTCGCATCAGGACCCGCTCGACGAACAGGCCGAAGGCCGGTGCGAGGACGAGCAGGACGACGGCCAGGGCGACGGGTACCGGCCAGCCCCAGCCGAACGCCAGTTGCCAGTAGGCGAACGCGGAGAGCATGCCGGACGCGCCGTGTGCGAAGTTGAAGACTCCGGCGGTGGTGTAGGTGAGGACCAGGCCGCTGCCGACGACCGCGTAGATCGCGGCCGTCGTCAGGCCGACCACACCGAAGGTGAGGAACTGTTCCATCACGCGCCCGTCCGAATCCGGGCACCCGGCGGTACAGGTGTCGGTGTCACGGGGTCTCCTCCTCGGGGATACCGGCGGGCGCGGCGCCTGCTCGGCGGCGCCACGCGGATGACCAGCGGCCAGTACGGATGTACGAGCCAGGTCAAGTGGCACCGTCGGCCGGTCACTTCAGGTCGTCCATCGACTTGCCGACATCGGTGAGCCGCGCCGGTGCGCCGTACTTGCCCTTGTACTTCACGACGGGCGCGTCACAGCGGTACGGGCCGTTGTCGGGCTTGAAGTCGGCGGGCTTCCAGCCCTTGGGCGTGGTCTCGACGATCGTGTAGCACTTGGACGGGACGTCCTGCTTGCTCACGTCGAACGGTGCCTGGATGCCGCCGGCGGTCCACTCGGTCTGCTTCAGCGCGTTCTCGTAGACGCACTTGCGGGTGAGCTCTGCACAGTCGCGGGCCGCGGTGGCGAAGAGCAGCCAGGCGGAGAAGGACCGCAGCGCGGGATAGGTGACGGGCTTGCCCGGCGCGTACTTCTCGAAGAGTGCCTTGACCTGCTTGATGGCCTCGCTGTCGGAGCCCGTCTCCAGCGGGTGGGTGGCGAACAGCTCCGCGTAGTTGTGCTGGGTCCGGAGTGCCGCGCCGGCCAGGTCGATGAAGTTCTGGTTGTACGAGTTGCTGTTGGAGTCGATCCAGTCCGGGGCGTAGCCGATGCTGGTCAGCGCCTGCTCCAACTTGGCGAGCTGGTCGAACTGCCCCAGGAAGACCAGGCCTTTGACCTTCTTGTTCTTGATGGCCTGGGCGTACGGGGTCCAGTCGGCTACTCCGGCGGTCGGATAGAGGTCGGAGTAGGAGACCTTGCCGCCGAGCGTGGCGATGGACTCCTCGAACTGTGCTCCGATCACCTTGGTCACCGGGCTGTCGCCGGAGATGATGCCGACATCCTGGGCCGAGGAGGGGAACTTCTCCTTCAGGAGCCAGTTGTAGAACCCGCCGTACTGGAAGTGCGCCGAATACGGTCCGGCGGACATCACCTGCAGGTCGGAGCCGATGCTGGGGGCGAGCGACGACTGGGCGGGGAAGGCGGGGAGCAGACAGCCGAGGCGGTCCTTGACGGCCATGCCGTCGAGGGCGGCGCTGCCGCCGACCAGGGCGAAGTCCTCCTTGCAGGCCTGCTGCATGCGCTGGCGGACTTCCATGAGCTTCGCGTCGCGGACGACGGGCACGAGCTTGCGGCCGTTGATGCCACCGAGTTCATTGCACCAGGAGGTGAACGCCTTGGCCGTGTCGGGCATCTCGGAATTCTTGTTGAAGCCCATGTCGGTGAAGACGCCGACCTTGATCTCCTTGTCGGTCACGCCCTGGGCGGTGCCGGGCTTGGCATCGCCCTTGCCGCACACGTCCTTCAGGGTGCCGAAGCCGGCGCCTTGGACCGACGGTACCTTCTGGGTGGCGTCCCGGGTCTCCTCGGGTTCACTGCCGGTCGAGCCCGAGCGGGTGGAACAGCCGGCGAGCAGCACCGCGAGCACGGTGACCACGCCTATGAGCAGCCTTCTCAAGGGGTCCTCCTCGGGGAATCGGACGCCGGTGTCCGCTGGAGCACGGCCGGATCGTACGAGGGGTCAACCGCGACGGAAACTACATTCTCGATTTGGGTAAGGCAACTACTCGCACACGAGAACCTGACACGAGTTCAGGTGGTTGCACTTCGGATGCGAAGCACCCGGGACGCCTGCAGTATTAACGTTCTCCCTCATTGAGAGTAGCGTTCTCGTCATGAGCGAACCGAAGAGCACGGCCGCGTACCGCGTGGTGCAGTGGGCGACGGGGAACATCGGGAGCCGCACCCTGCGCGCGGCGGTTGAGCACCCCCGCCTCGGCGTCGTCGGGGTCCTGGTGCACAGCGCCGCCAAATCCGGCCGCGACGCCGGGGAGCTGTGCGGTCTCGCGCCGCTCGGCGTACGCGCCACCACCGATCTGGACGACGTCCTCGCGCTGAAGCCGGACTGCGTGCTGTACACACCGCGCGAGCTGGGCCCGGACGACGTGTGCACGCTGCTCGCGGCGGGGATCAACGTCGTCGCCACGCGCACCGATTTCCACTACCCGGACGCGATGGAGGAGCCGCTGCGGCGCAGTGTCGAGGCGGCTTGCGCCGAGGGCGGCGCCAGCATCCACAGCACAGGCAGCAGCCCCGGCTTCGTCACGGAGGCCCTGCCGTTCGTCCTCGCGTCGCTGCAACGGCGCCTCGATGGGCTGCTGATCGAGGAGTTCGCCGACCTGTCGCGGCGCGACTCCCCCGGGCTGCTCTTCGACGTGATGGGGTTCGGCGGCCGCGAGGGGACGTTCGACGAGCAGCGGCTCGCGTCGCTGCGCGCGAGCTTCGGACCGTCGTTGCGCCTGGTGGCCGACACCCTCGGGCTGCCGGTCGAACAGTCCCAGGCCCAGGGCGAGTTCGCGTACGCGCGGGAGCGCACGTCGATCGCGGCCGGGATTCTGGAGGCGGGCACGGTCGCAGCGCAGCGGATCACGGTCGCCTGGCTGAACCGCGGGAATCCCGTCCTCCGGTTCCGGGCCACCTGGTACTGCACGACCGATCTCGACCGGTCCTGGGACCTGCGGGACACGGGCTGGCGCCTGACGGTCGACGGCGACGCCCCGCTCGACGTGACCATCCGCTTTCCCGTGGCCGCCGAGGACGCGGCCGCCGTCTATCCCTCGTACACCGCCAACCGCGCGGTCAACGCGGTGCCGTGGGTGTGCGAGGCGCCGGCGGGCATACGGACCACCGCGGATCTGCCGCAGATCGTGCCGCTGCTGACGTGAGCTGCCCGACCTGGCCTGGCCGTGCAGCGCGTCGGCCTGTCAGCCACGCGCGGCCAGCTCCGCGAGCAGGCTGCGCGTGCGGCGGGCCGAGGTGCGGCGGCTGTCGCGGTCGGGGCCGACGGGCACGATGTGTGCCCACAGGTCGGTCGCGCCCGCGTCGGCCAGGGCCGCCAACTGACCTCGTACGGAATCCTCGTCTCCGATCACCGCCGCCCCGGCCGGTGACGTCTTGCCGCCGATCTCCAGGATCCGGCGGTAGTTCGGGAGACCGTCGTACGACACCGCCGTGGCCGCCGCCGCGGTACGCGCCTCGTCGGGGTCGTGGTGCACGGTAACCGGTAGCCCGGCGACGATGCGCGGGGCAGGGCGGCCCGCGGACGCCGCGGCTTTGTGCAGGCGGGGCACGATGTGGGCGTCGATGGCCTCGGCCGTCGCCATCCACAGCACCACCCCGTCCGCGTACTCCCCCGCCACGCGCAGCAGCCGCGGTCCGAGCGCCGCGAGCAGGACCGGCACGCCTCCGGCAGGCAGCCCCGCCGGCGCGGAGGCGTGCGCAGACCAGTGCTCGCCGGTGAGGTCGGCCTGCTCGCCGCGCAACAGCGCCGTGAGGATGCGCAGATACTCCTCGGTGGCGGCGCCCACTCCCTCGTACGACAGACCCAGCGCCCCCTCCACATACGGCCGGTGCGACGGTCCGATGCCGAGCGTGAAGCCCGGTCTGCCCATGGCGTACGGGACGGAGGCCGCACGGCTCGCCTGCAGTACCGGGTGGCACGGGTAGGTCTGGACGACCGCCGTGCCGAGCTCGATGGCGGTGGTGGCGCGTCCCGCGACCGCCATGGCGGCCAGCGGGTCGCCCGCCACGGCGCTGGCGTACCAGAGTGCGTGGAAGCCGTCGCGTTCCGCTTCCTCGGCCTGGCGCACGATGCCGTCGATGGTGGCGGCGCCTCCGGTCAGACCGATCCGCATCTCCGTGCCCCCCTCACCACCGTGTCACCGGTGTCTGTCCCGAGTCGTCCTCGGCGGTCAGCGGCCTGCGATAGGACAGGTCGTCGCGGTCGCGGGTGCCTTTGACGAAGCCTTGTTCCTTGAAGAAGGGCGTACGCAGGACGGACGCGTCGGCGGACAGCGCGAGGTCGACCGTGCATCGGCGTACGGCGATGCGCCAGGTGCCGTCGCGGCGCTCCAGGCGGTCGAGGTAGCGGCCGCTCATCAGCTGCGCGGTCCTGCCGTCGTGCGAGAGGAGCCCGACGAGCACGTAGCTCTCGCAGTGCGCGGTGTCACCGTCCTCGTCGATCTCGCAGAGGTGCGTGGTGATGTTGTGGGTGTGCAACATGATCCACGCCAAGTCGGCCGAGCGCCCACTGTGCGTACACGGGACCGGAGTTGACCGTCGCGCCGTGCTCGTCGACACCGTCCTGGTGGTACGCGGCCGTGAGCAGATCCGCGTCGAACCGGTCGTGTCCGCGGGCGTGTCGGGCGACGCAGTCCAGGATCTCCTGCCGGTCGTTCAGGTGGCGGACCTGGCGCTCGAGCCGCGCCAGGCGCTCCTCGTCGCCGCTCATGCGGTCACCGGCTCCTCGCCCGCGAAGGTGATGCGCCGCAACAGTCGCAGGGAGGTCGGATCATAGGGCAGGGCGCGGTGCAGCATGCCGGTGTTGTCCCACAGCACGAGGTCGCCGGGGTGCCAGCTGTGGCGCAGGGTGAAGCGCTCCTGCGTCGCGAAGCCGAGCAACCGGTCGAGGAGTTCACGGCTCTCCTTCTCCGTCATGCCGACGATCCGCTCGGCCGTGGCGCCGATCAGGAGCGAGGTGCGGCCGTCGCGGTGCGTCCACACCAGGGGGTGCTCGCGGCTGGGGATCCGGTCCCAGGCGGCCCGCTCCTTCGGCGAGGGATCGGGGTTCACGAGAAGCTGAGCGGCGGCGAAGCTGTGCACCACCCGCAGGTCCGCCAGCTGCTTGCGTTCGTCCTCGGGCAGGGCCCGCCAGGCAGCGTAGGTGTTGGCGAACTCGGTGTCGCCGCCCTCGTCCGCGACCTGCCGGGCGAGCAGAACGGTGGCCTTCTGCGGGGTCTCGTCGCGGGTGCCGTCGATGTGCCAGAAGAAGGTGCCGCGGCGCACCTCGGCCAGTTGGCTCTTGGCCGGATCGAGGGTGATCGTGTCGATCTCCGGATGGGCCGCGTCACCGCCCATCGGCGGGACGACGGCCTGACCCAACTGCCCGCCCAGCGCCGAGAAATCATCATCGCTGAGATCGGCTTCGCGGCAGACGACCACACCGCGCTCGGCAAGGGCGGTACGCAGCGCGGCCACCGCGTCGGGTTCGAGGAGGCGGGTGCCGGACAGACCGGTGGTCTGCGCGCCGATCTCGGGGGCGATGGGGGTGAAGGCGACGGTCACGGTTCCTCCGGACGGCGGGGGGCGTGCGGGATGGCGGTGGCGGGCAGGTCGTCGTCCAGCTCCAGAGCGAAGGACCGCATGAGGTAGGCGATGGTCTCGTACGCGCCGACGGTGAAGATGAGGTCGATCAACTGCTGTGTGCCGAGGGTCGAGCCGAGTTCGGTCCAGGTCTTCTCGCCGATGGCGCCGTCCCCGACGAGTTCGTCGGCCGCGCGCAGCAGTGCGGCGTCCTGCGGATCCCAGCCGGGTTCGTCGGGGCCGAGGCCGATGCGGCGCACCTCGTCCGCGGTCAGGCCCACGTCGCCGGCCTGGACCACGTGCTGGGACCACTCGTAGGCGCAGTCACGCAGCGCCGATACGCGCAGCACCAGGAGCTCGCGCTGGCGCGGGGTGAGCGTGGTGGCGCGCATGATGTGGCCGTTGAACGTGAGGAAGGCGTGGGCGAGTTCGGGGTGGTGCGCGTAGGTGCCGAGCACGTTCAGGGCCTTGGGGCGGCCCTCGGACACGGGCGCGGGGTGGCGTGGGTTCGGCGGGGTCAGGGAGGCGAGGGCGGCGCGCATCTCGGGAGGCCAGGAACGGACGGGCAGGGGTTCGATACGGGGCACGGGCGGGCTCCTTCGCGGGCGTACGGGGACCGGTCCGGTTCTCAGCGCAGCTTCTGCTTCATTTCGTCGAGCCGAGCGAGAATCGGGTATCCGGTGACGCTCAACGCGTTTCCGTGCCCGGTCTGGTGGATGTCGAAGACCGACTGGACGGCGGCGTGGAAGCCCTGCACGTCGAGCGTCTGGTTCACCGCCCGCTTGGCCTGCCGCAGCCCGAACGACGGCATCGCGGCGATCCGCTCGGCCAGCTTTCGTGTTTCCCCGTCCAGTTGATCGCGTGGCACGACCTTGTTCACCATGCCGATCCGCTCCGCCTCCTCGGCGGTCAGCGGACGCCCGGTGAACAGGATCTCCTTGGCCTTGCGCGGGCCCAGCTCCCACGTGTGGCCGTGGTACTCGACGCCGCCGATCCCCATGGTCACCACCGGGTCCGAGAACAGCGCGTCCTCGGCCGCCACGATCAGGTCACAGGGCCAGCAGAGCATCAGACCGCCCGCGATGCAGCGGCCCTGCACCGCGGCGATGGAGGGCTTGGGCACATTGCGCCAGCGCAGCGTGTAGTCGAGATAGCGGCGGCTCTCGGCGCTGTAGATCCACTCCAGGGTGATCTCGTCGGGCGAGGGCCAGCGGTCGTTGAGGTCGTGCCCGGCGGAGAAGTGCTTGCCCTCGGCGCGCACGACGATCACCGCCACCTCGTCGTCCTCGGCGGCCCGCGTCCAGGCGGCGTCGAGTTCGTCGAGCAGTTCGGCGTTCTGCGCGTTGGCCACCTCGGGGCGGTTGAGCGTGAGGGTCGCGACGCGGTCCTTCACCTCGTACAGGATGTTCACGTATCGGCTCCTCAGCCTCGGGGCAGGCCGAGCACACGCTCGGCGACGATGGTGCGCTGGATCTCGGAGGTGCCGCCGGCGATGGTGCCGGCGAAGGTGCGGGCGTAGCGCTGGAACCAGCTGCCGGCGAAGTCCTCCCAGTGCATGTACGCGTACGGGGCGGTGGTGGCGGGGTGCGCGAGACCGTCCGGTCCTGCCGCTTCGAGGGCGCGTTCGGCGGCCTTCTGCACCGCCTCCGAGCCGAGCAGCTTCAGTACGGACAGGGCAGGTACGTCCTGTTCGCCGCGTGCCGCGCGCGCCAGGGCCCGCAGGCCGAGCAGCCGCAGGGCCCGGGCGTCCATCGCGAGGGTGGCGTACCAGTCCTTGTCGAGGTCGGTGAGGGGGCGGAAGTCCCGCAGGAGTTCGTCCATGCGGTCGCTGAAGCTGAGCCACAGCAGGGTGCGTTCATGTCCGAGGGAACCGTTCGCGACGCGCCAGCCCTCGTTCAGCGGGCCGACCAGGTTCTGCGCCGGGACGCGGACGTCGTCGAAGTAGACCTCGTTGAAGTCGAGGTCGTCGGGGGCGGTGAGGGAGCCGAAGGGGCGCCGGATCACGCCGGGGGTGTCGGTGGGGATGACAAGACAGCTGATGCCCTTGTGCTTGGGCGCGTCGGGGTCGGTGCGGACGAAGGTGAGCAGGACGTCGGCGTCGTGGGCGCCGGAGGTCCACACTTTTTGGCCATGGACGACGAACTGGGCGCCGTCCTCGTCGAGTTCGGCGCGAGTGCTCAGGGACGCGAGATCGCTGCCGGCGCCCGGTTCGCTCATCCCGAGTGCCGCGGTCATTTCCGCGCGCAGAATCGGTACGGCCCAGCGCCGCTTCTGCTCCTCGGTGCCGAAGGTGAGCAGGGACGCGGCGATGATGCCGAGGCCTTGGGGGTTGAAGGAGTGGTAGATGCGGCGCCGGGAGAGCTCCTCCAGGTGGACGTAACTCTGCATCAGTGTCGCGTTCCGGCCGCCGAACTCCGGCGGATTCCCGGGCAGCAGCCAGCCCTCGTCGAAGAGCAGCCGCTGCCAGCGCCGGGCCCATGCGGGAACGTCCGCGGTGGAGTGCGAGCGCTCGGCCGTTTCGGCCTCGGCGGGCAGATGCGCGTCGAGGAAGGCCGTGAACTCGGCACGGAACGCCTCGACTTCGGCGTCGAAGGTCAGCTGCATGGTGCGCCTACGCCTCCTGCTTCGCGGCTCGGTTGGTGATGATTTCGGCGATACGGGCCCGGTGCGCCGCCGCACCGCCGAGCAGCAGCTCCCCCGCCTTGGCCCGCTTGAGCGCGAACTGCAGGTCGTTCTCCCAGGTGAAGCCCATCGCGCCGAACAGCTGGATGCCGTGCCGGAAGACGAGCGCCTGACACTCCCCCGCCGCCGCCTTCGCCATCGCCGCCGCGAGCGGCCGGTCCGGGTCGTCCGTCGCGATGGTCAGCGCGGCGTGGTAGGCGAGTGCGCCCGCGCGCTCGACAGCCACGTGCATGTCGACGGCTTTGTGCTGTACTGCTTGGAAGGAGCCGATGGGTGCACCGAACTGGCGCCGCGTACGGGCGTGTTCGAGCACCAGGTCGAGCACGCGGCGGCACGCGCCGACCATCGTCAGGGCCATGGCGGTGAGGGCCACATCGTTGGCGTGCGGTGGAGGCGCGTCGCTCACGCGGGCATCCTCGGTGACACGCACCTGCGAGAACGTCACTTCCGCCAGGTGCAGGACGGGATCCAGCGCCGGTGTCCGTACGGCCCGCGCCTCCTGGGCGGGCACGAGGAACACCCCGTCATCGGTGACCACGGCGAGCCAGTCCGCCCGGTCGCCGTCCAGGACGTGGTGGGCACGGCCGTCGAGGAACCACACTCGTCCCTCGCGCCGGGCCCGCACGCCCTCGACGACTGCGGCGCCCGACTCCCGTGGGGCGGCCAGACCTTCCGGCACGAGGGGGGCGAACTGGGTGAGTGTGGCGAGATAGGGCGTCGGATCCGTCGTGCGGCCCAACTCTACGAGCAAGATGGCGAGTTCCACCATGTTCGCCTGGTCGGTGAGCCCGGTCCAGCCGAGGTCGGCGTAGGTGCGCCACAGCGGCTGCGGGTCACCGTCCGCGTCGACTACCGCACGTACCAGCGCCGGCGGGCACTCCTTGGCGAGGACCTCACGGACGGACTTCTGCCACAGCCGCTGATCGTCGTCGAACTCGAAGAGCATCGTCGCCTCCTGGTCCGGATGTCCGTGAACGACCGAGCCCGACGGGCCGCTCAGACGCAGGCGATAATAACGTTCTCTCGATCGGAAAGTAATAGTCTCAGCTTGTCAGAGCGAGGTAACCTCCCCTCATGAAACCGGAGATCTCCCTCGACACGGGCCCTGCGGATACCGAACCGACGTGGAAGCAGCGCGCGGTCGAGCGCTCCACCCGGGCGGCCAAACAGCGCGCCGAGCAGCGGGTGCAGCGCTTCCTCGACGCAGCTCAGGAGCTCATGGCGGACAAGGGCACCACGGACTTCACGGTGCAGGAGGTGGTCGACCGCTCGGGCCAGTCGCTGCGCAGCTTCTACCAGCACTTCGACGGCAAACACGAGCTGCTGCTCGCCCTTTTCGAGGACGCGCTGAGCCGGACCGGCGACGCCTTGCGCGCCGCCACGTCGGGCCCCGGAGCCGCCGAAGCGCCCGTGACGCGCCTGGAGGCGGCCACCCGGCTGCTGTTCACCATGTGCCGCCCGGACCCCGGTGACCTGCACCCTCTGTTCAGCGAGTTCGCACCGCAGCTACTACTCACGCACCCCGACGAGGTACGGCTCGCGCACGCTCCAGTGCTTGGAATCCTGGCCGAACTGATGGAGGGGGTCGACGCGGCCGGCGGACTGCGTTCCGGCATGCGGCCCCGGCGCGCGGCGGCGATGCTGATGCAGACGGCCATGTTCCTGTCGCAGTCGGCCATCGGCGTGAACCCGCAGGGCCCCGCGCCCCGGCCGCTCACCGCCGACGAAGTGTGGGCGTTCTGCTCCGGCGGGTTCGAGGCGAGGACCTGAAGTATCGCCTCCCCCCAGCGCAAAGAGAACGCCATTCTCAAGTTCGCGTAACTCCATTACACTCGCCGCATGTCGGACCTGTGGAGCGACCTTCTCGCCTGCCTCGACCTGCGCCCTCTGCCGCACGCCGCCGCACCGGCCTTCGAAGGCACCAACCAGCAGCTCGCGTATCACCGCCTGTTCGGCGGCCAGCTCCTGGCCCAGTGCGTCCGGGCCGCCCAGCGGCTCGGCCCGGACAAGGCCGTGAAGTCCCTGCACGTACTCTTCCCGCGCGCGGGCCGGAGCGACGAGCCCGTCCACTACGAGGCGACCCGCGTCCAGGAGGGCAACACCTTCGCCACGTGGTCCCTCACCGCCCGCCAGAGCGCGGGCGTCATCGCCACCGCAGCCGTGTCCCTGCACCGGGACGAGCCCGGCATGGAGCACCAGTTCACGGCGCCCGTACCGGAGGTTCTCGGGCCGGAACATCGCGTCGAGTTCGAGCTGCTGCCCTGGGAGACCCGTACGAGCGCCGACGTCGACTCCCCGGGCGTGGCACCCGCCGAGCTGGACCTGTGGATGCGCACCCCGCACGTGGACGCGGATCTCGGCCCGGCACTGCTCGCGTACGCCTCCGACCTGACCCTGATCGGCACCGCACTGCGCGCGGTCGACGGCATCGGCCAGCGGGACGCCGGCAAGGCCTTCACCTCGGCCGTCACCTCGCACACGGTGTGGTTCCACCGCCCCGTCCGCGTGGACGACTGGCTACTGCTTCGCCAGCACGCGCCGCTGATCGCCCACGGCCGCTGCCACGGGCGAGGCGATGTCCTCACCGCGGACGGCTCCCTCGTGGCGTCCTACGCGCAGGACGCGCTGTTGCGCTTTCCGCACGCACCTTGACCAGCAGGTTCCGCCGAATTGACCCGCGGGGCCCCGCCGAAGTCGTCGCGACCTCGGCGGGACCTGCTCAACCGCCGGTCGGTGACCGGCCGCTCAGTGACCGACCGCCGCGGGATTGCGCCGCACGCCGGCGACGGCGAGCAGAGCGCCCAGGACGCAGAGCACTCCGGAGACGAGCACGGCAGTGTGCACTCCGTTCATGAACGCTTGGTGACTACCCTCCACCACCGCGGACTTGAGCTGGGCGGGCATTCCGTCGGAGACCGGTGCGACGCCCATCGCCACGGCGTCCTTCGCCTCGCTCAGCCGGTGGGCCGCGGCGGCGGGCACCCCGGACGAGGTCAGCTCACCGGTCAGGGTCGAGCCGACCCGGCTGCTGATCAGCGACACCAGGACGGATGTGCCCAGCGCACCGCCGACCTGCAGCGCGGTCGCCTGCAGACCGCCGGCTACGCCACCGTCCTTCACCGGAGCGTTGCCGACGATGGCGTCGGAGGACGAGGCCATCACCATGCCGACGCCGAGCCCGAGGGCGATGAACGGCGGCCACATCGAGGCGTACGAGGAGTCCGCGCCCCAGCCGAGCATGGAGAAGCAGGCCCCCGCCTGGAGCACCATGCCCAGCGGCATGGTGAGCCGGGGGCCGAACCTCTCGGTGAGCGCGGCACCCAACGGCGACGCCACGACCGAGGCGAGACTGAGCGGCAGGGTGCGTACGCCCGCCTCGACCGGGGTGAAGCCCCGCACGTTCTGCAGGTAGAGCATCACGAAGAAGATCATGCCGAGCAGGACGAAGAAGTTCAGCGCGGTGATGACGGTGCCGATGGTCAAAGCCGGGTTGCGGAAGAGCCGCATCGGCAGCAGCGGGTGCGCCACCCGTGTCTCGTACCAGCCGAAGAGCAGCAGGATCAGCACGCCGGCCCCGAGGGCCGCGAGGGTGCTGCCCGAAGTCCAGCCCCACGTCTCGCCCTTGACCACGCCGAAGACGACGGCGAGAAGGCCTATGGCGAGCAGCACCACACCCGGGATGTCGAACTTCTCCCGCGCGGCGCCGGTGTTCTTGCTCTGCGGCAGCACCGCGATGCTGAAAACGAGGGCGATGACGCCGATAGGCGCGTTGATGTAGAAGACCGACTCCCAGTTGACGTGCTCGACGAGCAGACCGCCCACGATCGGACCGAGCGCTGTGGAGACCGATGACACCATGGCCCAGATCCCGACCGCCATGCCGAACTTCTTCGGCGGGAAGACGGCACGCAGCATGCCGAGGGTGTTGGGCATCAACAGCGCGCCGAACAAGCCCTGGAGCGCCCGGAAGGCGATGACACCCTCGATGGATCCGGCCAGGCCGATGGCCACGGAGGCGACGGTGAACCCCGCGACGCCGACCAGGTAGAAGGTGCGGCGGCCGAAACGGTCACCGAGCTTGCCGCCGAGGATGAGGGCGGCGGCGAGGGCGAGCAGATAGGAGTTGGTGACCCACTGGAGATCGGCCGTGGAGGCGTTGAGGTCCCGGCCGATCTCCGGGTTGGCGATCGAGACGACCGAGCCGTCGAGGCCGACCATGAAGAGGCCGAAGGCGACGGCGATCAGCGTCAGCCACGGGTTGGCGCGTCGGCCGCGTGGCTGGTCCGCGGGGGCCGAACGGGTCGGCGGCTCAGGGGTGTTCAAGACATGGGTGGGCACGGAAGTGTCTGTCCTCGGGAAGGCATTCGTCAGGGGCGGTCGCCCCGGATGCGGTCAGTCGGTGGCAGGATGCAGGCGCGCGTTCAGCGCTTCCAGTGCACCCATTGCCGAGCCGAGGGCGCCGAGTTCGCCCTCGGTCATGCTCCGCAGCGCGCCGGCGACCAGGCCGCTCATCAGTTCCTGGACCTCGGCGATTTCACGGCGCGAGGTCGCGGTGAGATGCAGATGCGCGACGCGCTTGTCGGCAGGGTCCTGCCGGCGCTCAAGCAGACCTTGCTCGGTCAGCTGGGTCACCAGGGCGCTCACATTGTTCGGCTTCATCAGCAAGGCGTCTGCCGCCTTGCGCACGGTGACCCCTTCGTTGGCCTCCACATGACGCAGCAGCGCGAGCTGCGCCTCGGGCGGCTTGGGGCGTTCGTAGTGCGGACCGATCTGCCGCTCCATGGCGCGTGCCAGCGCGGGCAGGCACGACACGAGCGCGGTGGCTACGTGGTCGATGTCCTTCGCGGACACGCTGGTGCGGGGCATACGCCGCACCCTATGTCTGACTTTATAGGTATGTCAAAGTACCTATCTGCCCGGCCGACGAGCCACTACGTGATCCCTCGATACGCCCCGCAAGCATCAGGGCACCAGCACCAGGCGCCAGCGCAGCCCGCCCGCCCGCCCGCCAGCCTGCGGTGCGCCTCGGCCACCTTGTCCAGCGGCATGACGTCGGCGACCCGCGGACGCAGCCCGGCGGCGACGAGTTCGGCGAGGCGGGGACGGTCCGCGCGGATCCACACATTCCGCACGCGGATGCCGCGCAGCGGTGTCGGCGCATTGCCAAGGACACCGACCAGCGAGCCTCCGCCGCGTACCGCGTCCAGCGCGAGCACACCCACCGAGGCCGCGTCCACCGCCGCGTGCACACCCCCGGTACGAGGTCGCGCACCGCGGTGGGCAGGTCCGCGGGGCGTCGCACGAAGAACTCGGCGCCGAGCCCGCGCACCAACGCCTCATCCCCCGCACCCGCGCCCGCGCCCACCCGGACACCGGCCGGCGCGGCGAGCTGCACCGTGTAGCCGCCTACTGCCCCTGCCGCGCCGGTGACCAGCAGCGTGTGGCCTGGCCCGACCGCGGCGAGGTCGAGTGCCTGTGCGGCGGTGAGTCCGCCCAGCGGCGGGGTCGCGGCGGCGACCAGGTCGGTGCCCGCCGGCACCCCGGCGACCGCTTCCGCGTCGAGCACCACGTATTCGGCCTGCGCCTTGAGCGGCAGAGCCGGCCGGTCGGACAGCCCGATCACCGGGGCGCCCGGCCGGAAGCCGGCGACGTCCGGCCCCAGCGCGTCGACGGTGCCGGCGATGTCCCGCCCCAGGCCGGTGACCTCCCGCTTCGGGAGCAGGCCACCCGCAGTGAGCCCGCCGGAGCGGGACTGGATGTCCACCGGGTTGACGGCCGCGGCGGCGACCCGGATCCGGACTTGGCCGGCCGCCGGATCCGGCACCGGAACGTCCGCCACCTCAAGAACTTCCGGACCGCCGAAGGAACGAGTGATCACAGCTCTCAGGTTCACGAACCTATGGGGAGCTACTCTCCATCAGGAAGTACGCACTTCGGAGTGCGCAACCGACCCGGAAGTGCCATGGCCACCCGCACCGCAGCCCAGCGCCGCGCCGCGCCGACGAGCACGCCGTGTACGACGCCTACCTCGCCGCCTGCCCGGCCCGGCAACTGCTCGACCGGATCAGCGACAAGTGGGTGAGCCTGGTGCTGAACGCGCTGGGCGACGGGCCGCGGCGCTACAGCGATCCGGGACGGATCATCACGGGGGTCAGCCAGAAGATGCTTACCCAGACGCTCCGGGTCTTGGAGCGCGACGGCCTGCTCAGCCGCACGGTGACGGCGTCGGTGCCGGTACGGGCGGATTACGAACTCACCCCGCTCGGCCGCAGCCTGCTGCCGGTGATGGCAGCGATCCAGACGTGGGCCGACAGGCATATCGAGAGGTCCAGGCCGCCCGCACGGACTGCGACCGGGACATGTCAACGGAGGCGACCACCGCTGGCGCGTGACGCTCACGCCGGCCGGATCGCTGGTCCCGTCGTACGCGCCGGACGCATTCGTACGCTTCAGGGCCCGATCCTCGAAGCCTTCTCCTCCGCCTCGATGTCGGCCAGCAAGGCATCGACGCGCGTCCGTGCGCGATCCGCGACACCGGCGCCCGGTGCGGTGTGCACCCGGTCCTCCTCCACCGCGCTCAGCGCTGCCGCCGCGACCTCACGTGGGCTGAGGATGCCGTCCGGGACGAAGTCCCGCATCGAGGTGGTACCGGTGGGCAGTTGGATGGCACCGAGCGCTGCGGAGTTCTGCCCGAGTGGAGTGTCCACGAGGCCCGGGCAGACGACCGTCGCGCCAAGCGTCGGTGCCACCTGTCTCAGTTCCGCGTCGAGCGTCTCGGTCAGGCCGACGACCGCGTGCATGGTGCCGGTGTACGGGGTGCGCCCGGGCAGCGGTGCGAGGCCGCCGGCGGAGGCGGTGTTGAGGAAGTGACCGGACCCCTGCTCGATCAGCAAAGGCGCGAAGGCGCGTACGCCGTGGACGACGCCGAGCAGTTTGACGCCGATCATGCGCTGCCACGTGTGGTCCTCCTGTTGCCACATCGGTGCGCCCGGACAGACGATCCCGGCGTTGTTGCACACCAGGTCCACCTGCCCGTACGCGGTCATCGACCGCTCGGCGAGCCGTCCGACCGCCGTCGCGTCGCCCACGTCGGTCACGACGCCTGTGACCTCCGCCCCGGTTTCGCGCAGCACCTCGCACGCCGCGGTCAGTCCGTCCTCGCGGATGTCGGCGATCACCAGTCGCACCCCGCGCGCCGCCAGTTCCTCGGCGAGGCCGTATCCGATACCGCTGGCCCCGCCGGTGATCACCGCGACCTGCCCCTTCTCGATGCGCACTCGTCCCCTCCCCCTCAGTCCCGTGCCATCTCGAGCCGCGCCTTGTCCCACAACCACTCGGCGTACGAGTGCATCGCCTCGCCGGTCGCCCGGTCACGTCGCCCCTCCACGGCGGCGTACCAGCTGCCCTCGAGGAGGGCGGCGAGCCGGAAGCAGGCCAGCACCTCGAACCAGCGGAAGGAGGAGGTGTCGCGGCCGGTGGACTCGGCGTAGTGGACGAGGAGTTCGGCCCGTGACGGCATGCCGTCCCAGGGTTGGAGATAGGGCTCGGCGCCAGGTGGATCACCTTCCTCCCGCCAGGCGGTGAGGATCCAGGCGAGGTCGAGCAGCGGGTCGCCGAGGGAGGCCATCTCCCAGTCGACGATCGCGGCCAGGCGCGGGGTGTCGTGCGACAGCATCACGTTGGCGAACTGCAGATCGCCGTGCACGATGCCGGTCCGGCCCTGCTTCGGGGTGTGCGCCGTGAGCCACTCGGCCACCGCGTCGACGTGCGGGGACTCGGTCTCCCGGTAGGCGGCGCTGCGGCGGTAGCCGTGCAGCATCTTCAGGTATCGGGCCGGCTGCCGCTCCACCCACCCGTCGGGGCGGCCGAGTTGGTCCGCGCCCACCGCGTACGGGTCCACCGAGGCAAGCTTCGCCGCCCCGTCGACCAGGGCGAACGCGGCGCGGCGGCGCCAGTCGGCGTCCTCGGCATAGCGGCCGGGGAAACGGCCCTGCGGGGTGAAGCCGTCGATCTTCTCCAGGATGGAGAAGGGGCCGCCCAGCGGTGAGTCCTGGTCGAGGCTGAACGCGTACTGACGAGGGTGCGGTACGTCCGTGTCCGCGAGCGCCGCGAGCGCGCCGCTCTCGCGGCGGAAGGCGTCGGCGGCGCGGTCCTCGAGGTGGCGGCCCGGCAGGCGGAGGACGAGTTCGGTGCCGTCGGCGCGGCGGATGAGGGAGAGGATGTTCTGCGCTCCGCCGGCGAGCGACGACAGGTCGGTCACCGGACCGTCGCCGGGAAGGTCCGCGAGGCCCGTCCAGGTGTTGAGGAGTGCGAGGGTGTCGGTCATCGGGCGCTCGCTTCCTCGGGCTGCAGCAGATCCGCGTACTTCTCACGGGCGGCGGCCAGTCGGGCGGGCAGGTGTCCGGAACCGAAGAGCGGGTCCTCGGGCGGTTCCACGTCCTTGAGCAACAGGCGGGCCACGACGTCCTTGTGCGCCTCGGTCGGGCCGTCCGCGACACCGAGCACCGGTCCCGCCTGCCACATCCGGGCCAGCGGCAGTTCGTTGGAGACGCCGAGCGCCCCGTGCAGGTGCATGGCCCGGTAGGTGATGTCGACGAGAATCTTGGGGGTGGCCGCTTTGACGGCGGAGATGTGCAGGCGGGCCGTCCGGGCGTCATCGAGCGAGCCGCTGCGGGCGGCCCGGTCCGCTTGCCAGGCAGCGTGCAGGACTTGGAGGCGGAACTGCTCCAGCTGGATCCAGCAGTCCGCGAGCGCGTGCCGCACGGCCTGCTGGTCACCGAGCGGGCGGCCGCGGGTGCGGCGGCCGGCTATCCGCTCCCCCATCATGTCGAGTGCGCGGCGGCACTGTCCGACGGAGCGCATCGCATGGTGCAGGCGTCCGCCGCCGAGGCGGGTCTGGGCGATGGCGAACCCGCTGCCCGGCTCGCCCAGGAGGTTCTCGGCGGGCACACGGCACCCGGTGAAGCGCAGGTACGCGTGCACGCCTTCGCCGAGCGGTTCGCCGGCGAGTCCGGTGCCGCGCACCATCTCCATGCCGGGGGTGTCTGCCGGGATGACGAACATCGAGGAACCCTGGTGGACCGGCACATCCGGATCGGTGATGACCATGGCGATGACGAAGGCGGCGTGCGGGTAGTTGGAGGCGAACCACTTCTCCCCGTCGATCACCCAATGCTCGCCTTCGCGCACCGCCCGGCAGGTGAAGCCGCCGGGGTCGGCGCCGCCGGTCGGCTCGGTCATGGCGAAGGTGGACACGATCCGGCCGTCGAGGAGCGGTTCGAGGAACTCCTTGCGCTGCTCCTCGGTGCCGTAGTGGGCGAGGATCTCGGCGTTGCCGGAGTCGGGGGCCTGGGTACCGAAGACCATCGGCGCCCAGGAGGAACGGCCCAGTATCTCGTTGAGCAGGGCGAGTTGGACCTGTCCCATGCCCATGCCGCCCAGTTCGGGCGGCAAGTGGGCGGCCCACAGACCCTGTTCGCGCACCTGGCGCTGGAGCGGGCGGACGGCGTCGAGGTAGACGCGGCTGGTGCGGTCGTACGGTTCCGCGTTGCCCGGGAAGAGGACGTCGAGCGGCTCGACCTCATCCCGTACGAAGGTGTCGGCCCAGTCGAGGCGGGCCTGGAACGCGGCGTCGGTGCTGAAGTCCCACATATGGCGGTCCCCTTCAGGGCGACAGAACGTTGTTCGGACGCTAGCAGAATGACATTCTCGCGTCCAGGAACAGCATTTTGATCTCAGGCAGGGAGCACTTCCATCAGGACCGGGCCCCTGCAACCAGGAAGCGCTTCAGCTGCTCGACATCCGCCTCGTCCGGCGCGTGGCCGGACAACAGCCAGTGCTGCAGCGCGGCGACGGCAGCCCCTGCGATCGTCCGTCCGGCGCGCTCCGGATCAGCGGCCCCCAACTCCCCTGCCGGGTCCGCGAAGAGCGCACCCAGGCCGTCCACCAGGACCACCATGGCGTGCCCCGCGTGCGGCACCGGCGTGACGGCGGCGGCGAGGACCGCCCGTACGCGCGCCGCGAGTCGCGGGTCCGCCGCCTGCCGTACGACGGCGGCGATCCCGGCGCGCAGCCGGTCCTCGGCGCTGTCACCCGCGGCCCGTTCCATCCGGCGCCTGACCTGTCCGGCGAGTTCGCGTGCGCCGCGCTCGACGATCGCCTCCACGAGGGCGTCCCGACCGGAGAACGCCCGGTAGAAGGCATCGTTGGAGAGCCCCGCGGCGGCCACGATGTCGGCGACGCGCGGCGGCCGTGGCGCAGCCTCGGTCATCAGCCGCAGCCCGGCGTCAAGCAGGGCGTCCACCTCGGCGCGGGCGCTCTGTTCGGCATCCGCCATCCGGCGGCGTACGGCCCGTTCGGCGAGCGACAGCGGATGGGGGTCGGTCGGAGTCAACGCTCCACCTCCTGCGCAAGAGTTCCATTCTGGAATGCGAGAATGCTAATTTCGCATGCACTTGCCGGACCTGTCATCGGGGGCGCGACGCACATGGGACACAGGGCACACGCGGGACGCAGTGGATACGCAGACGGCCTGTTCGACCTCAGTGGGCGCGTGGTCCTGGTCACGGGCGGCAGCCGCGGGCTCGGCCGCGAGATGGCCTTCGGGGCGGCCCGCTGCGGCGCGGACGTCGTGATCGCCTCGCGGACCTACGAGGCCTGCGTGACCACCGCGGGTGAGATCGAGAAGGAGACGGGCCGCTCCACCCTGCCGTACGGGGTCCACATGGGCCGCTGGGACCAGCTGCCGGGGCTCCTGGACGCGGTGCACGAGCGCTTCGGCCGCCTGGACGTGCTGGTCAACAACGCCGGAATGTCGCCGGTGTACGAGGACTTGGGCGAGGTGACGGAGAAGATGTTCGACGCCGTCGTCGCCCTCAACCTCAAGGGCCCGTTCCGTCTCTCCGTGCTCGCCGGGAAGCGGATGGCCGCGGCGGGCGGCGGAGCCATCGTCAACGTCAGCTCCACCGGCTCACTGCGCCCGCGCGCCCCGATCGTGCCGTACGCGGCGGCGAAGGCGGGACTCAACGCGATGACGGAGGGCCTGGCGCACGCGTTCGGGCCGACGGTCCGCGTCAACACCCTGATGTGCGGCCCGTTCGCCACCTGGGCCACCCGCCACTGGCAGGACGACCCCGAGGCACTCGCGGCCGGCGTACGCGACCACGCGCTACAGCGCATCGGCGATCCGCGCGAGGTCGTCGGCGCCGCCCTGTACCTGATGTCCGACGCCGCCTCGTACACGACGGGAGCGACGTTGCGGGTCGACGGGGGGATGCCCTGAGTGTGCTCGGGGCATCCCCCGGCCCATTGCCGTGGTGCGTGACGAGGCGTAGTGCCTCACCACCAGGGTCCGGCGGCTTGCCGCCGAGCACTTCGTCGAGAGCGAGTACACACTGTCGGAGGTCGAGCCCCGGGTCACCGTCCACACACCGTCCTCCGGTCGCACCACCTCGAGAGTGGCCGGTGGCGCGGCGGACCCGGCCGCCCCTGACCGCTCTGGCGGTGCTGGGGCGACCACCACGACGCGGTGCCCGTCGGCGACCAGCGCCACGCGCAGCGCGAGGATGTCCGGGGTGCCCGAACCGCCCTCGCCGCGCCAGCCGTCCTCGTTCGTCGGGACGATGGTGAGCGGGTGCGGCCGCACCTCGCCTCGTACCCGCGTCACACCGTCGGCCGGCCCGTGGCGGTCACCGTCGCCGCGATCGCCGCGAACGCCGCAAGGACCGGCGGCAGTCTCTTCACTGCATGGTGCGGCTTCTTGGATACAGAGCCGTCCCGCCGCAGCCGGCCTTCCACCCGGCTCACCGCCCCGCCACCTCGACCACCATCGCCGACGCCATCCCCCCGCCCGCGCACATGGCGGTGACGCCCACTCCCCCACCCCGGCGCCGCAGTTCATGCACCAGCGTCACCAGCATCCGGGCGCCGGTGGCGGCCACCGGGTGGCCCAGGGAGATGCCGCTGCCGTTGACGTTGACCCGGTCGGGGTCCAGGGCGAGGCGGCGTACGACGGCCACGCACATGGACGCGAAGGCCTCGTTGATCTCGAAGAGGTCGACGTCATCGAGGGAAAGTCCAGCCCTGGCCAGGGCTTTGGGGATGGCCAGGGCCGGGGCCGTGCCGGTCTGCGCGGGGTCGACGCCCACGGACGCCCACGCGCGCACCGTGGCGAGTGCGGGCAGGCCGAGGCTGTCGCTCGCGACGACGAGGGCCACTGCCGCGTCGTTACCGCCGCAGGCGTTGCCTGCGGTGATGCTGAAGCCTTCGATCTCCGGGTGCAGCGGCTTGAGCGCGGCGAGTTTCTCCAACGAGGTGTCCCGGCGCGGGTGTTCATCGACCGAGAACAGTCCGTGCGGCGTCCCGATAGGGACGGTCTCGGCCTCGAAACGCCCCTCGTCGATGGCGCGAACGGCGTTCCGGTGCGAGCGCAGGGCCCAGGCGTCCATGTCCTCGCGGCTGATCTTCTCGGCGACAGCCGTGTTCCAGCCGATGGTGTACGACATGTCGAAGTTGGGCGCGTCCGGCCGGTTGGGGTGGGTGGGCGGGTACCAGTCGCTCCACTCGCCGTCCGTGCGGCGCTTGGAACGGGGCCCTGTCGAGGCCGAGTTGACGCCTCCCGCGATCACCAGATCGTCCATGCCGGACCGGATGGACGCGGCGGCGTGTTCGACGGCGGCGAGACCCGCCGCGCAGTGCCGGTTGACGGCCGCTCCGGGTATCGAGGTCAGGCCGGCGGTCAGCGCGGCGTGCCGGGCGATGACCCCGCCGCCGTACAGACCCTCCCCGAGGACCACGTCGTCGATGCCGGCCGGGTCGAGGCCCTTCGCCACGGCGGACACGATGTGGTCCGCGAGGTCGTAGGCGCTGGTGTCCCGCAAGGTGCCCTTGCCCGCGGTACCGATGGGGGTGCGCAGGGCGCGGACGATGACGGCTTCAGGCATGGGTGGCCTCTCGGTCGGGGTGGTCGCCCGGCTGGGCGGGGGTTTCGGCCGGTTCTGCGGGATCGGCGAGAGGGGCGGTCTCCGGCTCGGTGAACTCGGTGACCAGCACGCGACGCAGCAGCTTGCCGGTGTCGGTGCGCGGCAGTCCGGCGCGGAAGACGATCGTGTCGGGCGTCTTGGCGGTACGCAGCCGCTCACGCACCCAGCCGCGGAGAGCATCGGGCTCGCCCTCGCCGACCACGAAGGCGACGATCCGCTGCCCCCACTCCTCGTCGGGGACACCGATCACGGCCGCCTCGCGGATGCCGGGGTGGGCGAGCAGCACGTCCTCGATCTCCTCGGGTGCGATGTTCTCGCCGCCGCGGATGATGGTGTCGTCGGCGCGGCCCTCAATGAACAGGTACCCGTCGGCGTCGAGCCGCCCGCGGTCCCGCGTCGGGAACCAGCCGTCCTCGTCGAGCGCACTGCGCCCCTGGTACTCGCCGGAGATCTGCTCCCCGCGCACGTGCACGAGCCCGGTCAGGCCGGGGCCGAGCACTTTCCCCGCACTGTCACGGATCTCGATCTCGACGCCCGGCAGGGCGCGTCCCACCGACGACAGGCGCTCGCGTACGGAGGGTTCGGCGGCGGCGAGGGCCGCGCGGTGGTCGTCGGGGCCGAGCACCGCGACGGACGACGCCGTCTCGGTCAGGCCGTACGCGTTGACGAAACCGGTCTCCGGAAAGAGGGCGAGGGCCCGCTCCGCGACGGCGCGGGGGGTGCGCGCGCCCCCGTACGCGAGGTGGCGCAGGGTCGGCGTGCCCGCGTCGGGACCGTTCACGGCCTCGACGACGCGGGCGAGCATGGTCGGGACGAGCATGGCATGGGTGACGCCTTCGCGGCGTACGGTGGCGAGCCAGTCCCCCGCGTCGAAGGCGGACAGGTAGACGACCCGGCGGCTGGTGTAGAGGTTCGAGAGCAGATTGGTCAGGCCTGCCACGTGGTACGGCGGGACCGCGACCAGCGCCGCGTCGCCCGGTTCGGCCGAGCCGAACTCCTGGGTGCCCAGGATGTACGCGAGTAGGTGCCGGTGGCGTAGCAGCGCGGCCTTGGGTGCGGCGCTCGTGCCGCTGGTGTAGAGGATGACCGCCACCGCGTCCGGGTCCCACTCGGGTTCCTGAGCGATGACGGAAACCCCGTTCTCCGATGGCGCGGTGAGCGTGTCGAGGTCTTCGGAGCTCAGCAGCAAGGCGCCCGGATGCCGACTTTCGATCTCCGCCAACTGCTCATGTCCCAGCCGGTAATTGAGCGGCACAAACGGCACGCCTGCCAGCGCCGCGCCGAACAGCGCCACGGGATAGGCCAGTTGGTTGACACCGCGGTAGAGAACGGCCGGCCTGCCCCGGAAGCGCCCGGCCGCGCGGCGCGCCTGCTCCAGGAGTTGTCCGGCGGTCAGGGTGTGGCCGTCCGCCGTCACCGCAGGCCGCTCACCGTCGGCCGAAGCCGCCATTTCAAGGATCATGGTGATATTCATGAGAGTGCTATTCTCGCGATTCAAGAGCCGCACTTTCAAGAGTGGGGAGCACGTATGCGCATCAGCGGGAGGTCCGCGGTCGTGGTGGGTGGTGCGGGCGGCCTGGGCGAGGCCACCGTCCGCCGGCTGCACGAGGCGGGCGCCAAAGTCGTCGTGGCCGACCTCGCCGACGAGAAGGGCAAGGCCCTCGAACAGGAGTTGGGGGTGCGGTACATACGCACCGATGCGACCAGCGAGGCGGACGTGCAGGCGGCACTGGCCGAGGCCGAGGCTCTGGGAGAGCTGCGCATCTCGGTCGACGCGCACGGGGGCCCGGCCTCCGGCGGCCGCCTGGTCGGCAAGGACGGCACCCCGCTCGACCTGGACGGCTTCCGCCGCACCGTCGACATCTACCTGACCGGCGTCTTCAACGTGATGCGGCTGGCCGCCGCCGCGATGGCTCGCCAGGAACCGCAGGACGGACAGTCGGGGCGCGGCGTCATCGTCAACACCGCGTCCATCGCCGCGTACGAGGGGCAGATCGGCCAACTCCCGTACGCCGCGGCGAAAGGCGGCGTCGTCGCCATGACCTTGGTCGCGGCCCGCGACCTGTCCCCGCTGGGCATCCGTGTCGTCACCGTGGCGCCCGGCACCTTCCTCACGCCCGCGTACGGACAGGCCGGCGACAAGCTCGAGGCGTACTGGGGTCCCCAGGTCCCGCATCCGAGGCGGATGGGGCGCCCGGCCGAGTACGCGCAGCTGGTCCAGCACATCGCCGAGAACGACTATCTCAACGGCGAGGTGATCCGGCTGGACGGGGCGCTGCGCTTCCCGCCCAAGTAGACCTAGGGGGAGCCCTCTTGGGGCAGGAACCCGCTGCCCAGCGCACCCAGCGCCTCGTCCAGCCAGACCGTCAGGTCACTCTCCGGCTCGGCGAGCCAGCAGTCGTACGCGGCACGGCAGGCCGCGACCGTGGTACGTCCGATCGCCAGCGGGATGAGCGTGTCGGCCGGTACGCCGAGCCGGCGCGCGGCGTACTCGCCGATAGCCCGGCCCCACGCCTCGTAGTGCGGAGCCGCGCTGGCCATCAGCGCCTCGGAGGCGGTCAGCAGCGTCATGCGGGTGCGCAGTTCGGCGGGGTCTCCGCCGCGCGTGCGGTTGGCGTCCACGACGGCCTGGCGCACCGCCTGCATCAGCGGGACTTCCTCCTCGACCTGGTCCAGCGCCCGCTGCAACCTCGCTACTTCAGCGTCCCAGCCGTGCCAGAGGACGGCCGCCTTGGACTCGAAGTAGCGGAAGAAGGTACGGCGGGTCACGCCCGCCTCGGCGGCGATGTCGTCGACCGTGACCCGGTCGAAGCCGCGTTCGCTGAACAGGCGCAGCGCGATCAGGTCGAGGGCACGTGCGCTGGTGCCGCGCGGCCGCCCACGGGGCCGCTCCCCCTTGGCGCCGACGTCGTCAACCGACACTACCCTGCCCTGACTTCGCTCCATCGTATTGATTATGTCACAGGGTGACGTTACGGTTCCGAGTATTCGTCACAGAGTGCCAAAAAGACTGCGCGCATCCTCCTGAGGAGCACGGACATGGCCCACGAACCTGAAACGCTCGCCCTCGACGAGCGCCCCGCACACCCCGAACCGGACGGCCCCGCAGCCCCCGAGGACACCGAACCCCTGGCCGAGGACGTCCTGGTCGAAGAGATCTCGATCGACGGCATGTGCGGTGTCTACTGACCCGGCGGGCGCCGGCAAAAGCCCCGCCTTCGACCTCGACGCCCCCTGGCGGCTGCACCCCCGGGCGGCCATCCGTCCCGAGCGGTTCGGCGCGCTGCTCTACCACTTCGGGACGCGGCGGCTCTCCTTCCTGAAGAACCGCACTCTGCTCGACGTGGTCCGCGCACTCGACCAGGAGATCAGCGCCCGCTCGGCCTGTCTCGCCGCGGGAGTCAGAGAGCAGGACCTGCCACTGTTCGACCGCGCCTTGGCAGGCCTGGCGGCCTCGGACATGATCTGCCCCCGCAGCGAAGGGAGGTCCCCCGCATGAGCCTCGCATCGGCGTCCCTCATCGAGCACTTCGAGGACGGTCTCGCGGCCCCGATCTGTCTGACCTGGGAGCTGACCTACGCCTGCAACCTGGCGTGTGTGCACTGCCTGTCCAGTTCCGGCCGCCGCGACCCGCGCGAGCTGACCACCGCCGAGTGCAAGGCGGTGATCGACGAGCTGGAAGGCATGCAGGTCTTCTACGTCAACATCGGCGGCGGAGAACCGACCGTGCGCCCCGACTTCTTCGAGCTGATCGACTACGCGACACGGCACCACGTCGGCGTCAAGTTCTCCACCAACGGCGTCAGGATCACCCCCGACGCAGCCCGCCGGCTCGCCGCGAGCGACTACGTCGACGTGCAGATCTCACTCGACGGGGCCACCGCCGAGGTCAACGACGCGGTCCGCGGGGCCGGTTCGTACGACACCGCGCTGCGCGCCATGACCAACCTCCGCGACGCCGGATTCGAGGGCTTCAAGCTGTCTGTGGTGATGACCCGTCACAACATCGGCCAGCTCGACGCGTTCAAGGACCTTTCCGACCGGTTCGGCGCCCAGTTGCGCATCACCCGGCTGCGGCCCGCGGGCCGGGGCGCGGACACCTGGAGCGAGCTGCACCCGCTGCCCGAGCAGCAGCGCGAGCTGTACGAGTGGCTCCTGAGCCACGGCGAGTCGGTGCTCACCGGGGACTCGTTCTTCCACCTGTCCGGCTATGGCGACGGGGCCCTGCCCGGCCTGAACCTGTGCGGGGCGGGCCGCGTGGTGTGCCTGATCGATCCGGTCGGCGATGTGTACGCCTGCCCGTTCGCGATCCACGAGAGCTTCCTCGCGGGCAACGTCCGCTCGCCGGGTGGCTTCCAACGCATCTGGCGGCACTCCGAGTTGTTCGAGGAACTGCGCAGCCCCCAGTCCGGCGGGGCGTGCACGTCCTGCTCCGCGTACGCCTCCTGCCGCGGCGGCTGCATGGCGGCGAAGTTCTTCACGGGGTTGCCCCTCGACGGGCCGGATCCCGAGTGCGTCAAGGGGCACGGGCAGGTGGCGCTGGCGAACGCGGTGGGGACGGCGCCCCGCCCTTCCCAGGACCATTCGCACCGTTCGCGCCCGGTCCCGGTGACGATCGGCCGTCGCCCCGAGCGGCTGAACGCCCCCGACCGGGCCTGCGACGAGAGCCCGCTCGCCGGGTTCGTACCGGAGCCGTGAGCCATGTCCGGACGGCAGCTGTCGGACCTGACCTGGCCCGAGGTGCGACGGCACGCCGCCCAGGGCGCTCTGCTTGCCGTGCCGGTCGGATCCACCGAACAGCACGGCCCGCATCTGCCGCTGTCCACGGACGCGGACATCGCGCTCGCGCTGTGCGAACGCCTGGCTCGGGCGCGGGATGACGTGCTGGTGGCGCCCTGCGTCCCGTACGGCTCCAGCGGCGAGCACGCCGGGTTCCCCGGGACGCTGTCCATCGGGCAGGAGGCGCTCGAACTCCTCCTGGTCGAGCTGGTACGCAGCGCCACCGACACTTTCGAGCACGTGCTGCTCGTCTCGGCGCACGGCGGCAACGCCGAGCCGGTGGACCGAGCCGTTGCCCGGCTGCGGGCAGAATCGCGTGATGTGACCGTCTTCCTACCGTCATGGCGCGGCGGTGACGCACACGCCGGGCGTACGGAGACGTCACTGCAACTCGCCCTGCACCCGGGCCGTTTGCGGATGCGTGAAGCCGCCGCGGGCAACTCCCGTCCGCTGGCCGAACTGATGCCGACCCTGCGGGCAGGAGGCGTGCGCGCGGCGAGCGAGAACGGGGTTCTGGGGGATCCCGCAGGCGCCACCGCGGCCGAAGGCACGGAGCTGCTGCGGGAGTTGACCGACGAGCTCGTCGCGCAGGTCTCCCGTTGGCGCGCCGGCCGGCAGGCGGTGGCACCGTGAGCCGGACACACATGACGAACGGTCCGGGCGGTACGAGGCCCGGCGTCGCACTCGTCACCGGTGCCGGCCGCGGGATCGGCGCCGCCACGGTGGCGGCACTCGCCGCCCGTGGCTGGTCCGTGCTCGCCGTGGATCTGGCCTGTGACGACCCGGATCTGCCGTATCCGATGGCCACCAAGGCGGAGCTCGACGCGGTGGCGACGCGGGCGGGCCCACCCGAACGTGTACGGCCCTTCGTCGCCGACGTACGGGATCCTGCGGCTCTGGCGGAGGCCGTCTCCGAGGCCGAGCGACACTGGGGCGGCCTCGACGCGGCGATCGCCTGCGCTGGTGTGATCGCAGGCGGCGTACCGCTGTGGGAGGTGCCGCCCGCGCAGGAACGCGCGGTGCTCGACATCGACCTGGGCGGCGTCCTGAACCTCGCCCGGGCCGCACTGCCCGCGTTGCTGCGCAGGCCGGAACCCCGGCAGGGCCGCTTCCTCGCCGTGGCGTCGGCCGCGGCCACGCGAGGTCTGCCGATGCTCGCCGCCTACTGCGCGGCCAAGGCGGGCGTGGCGGGTCTGATCCGTGCCCTGGGCATGGAGTTGGGCGGCACCGGCGTGACCGCCAACGCCGTCAGCCCGGGCTCCACGGCCACCCCGATCCTCGCCCAGAGTGCCCGCCTGTACGACCTGCCGGACCGTGAGTCGTTCGCCGCCCAGCAACCCATGGGCCGCCTGCTCGATCCGGCCGAGGTCGCCGAGGTCCTCGCGTTCCTCGCCGGGCCCGGCAGCAGCGGCATGACCGGGGCGGTCGTCCCGGTCGACGCGGGGTTAGCCCTCTGAGAACCGGTCATCTCCGACCCGCACACCACCCCTGCACACCTCTGCGTACGTAGAAGGGACTCCTCATGGCCTTGCTCGGCAACCCCTGGTTCGAGACGGTCGCCGAGGCGCAGCGACGCGCCCTCCGCCGACTGCCGCCCGCCGTGTACGGCGCGCTGATCGGAGGCTCCGAAGGCGGCCTCACCCTCAAGGACAACCAGGTGGCCTTCGGCGAACTGGGCTTCGCCCCGCACGTGGCGGGCCTCGCCGCACAGCGCGATCTGACGACCACCGTCATGGGACAGGAACTCGCACTCCCCGTGATCTGCTCCCCGACCGGAGTACAGGCCGTGCACCCCGACGGGGAACTGGCCGTCGCCCGCGCGGCGGCGGCCCGCGGCACGGCGCTCGGGCTGAGCTCGTTCGCATCGAAGCCCGTAGAGGACGTGGTGGCGGCGAACCCGCGGACGTTCTTCCAGATCTACTGGTCCGGCACCCGCGAGCAGATCCTGCACCGCATGGAGCGCGCCCGCGCCGCCGGTGCGACGGGCCTGATCCTCACTCTGGACTGGTCGTTCTCACAGGGCCGAGACTGGGGCAGCCCGGCGATCCCCGAGCGGATCGACGTACGCGCGATGATCCGGTACGCGCCCCAGGCCCTCACCCACCCGCGCTGGCTGGCCGCCTACGCGAAGGCCCGCCGGCTGCCCGAACTGTCCGTGCCGAACATGACGCAGGGCCCGGACGCCGAAGTGCCCGGATTCTTCGGCGCGTACGGCGAGTGGATGCAGACCCCGCCCCCCACCTGGGAGGACCTGGCCTGGCTGGTCAAGCAGTGGGACGCTCCTTTCATGCTCAAGGGCATCACACGGATCGACGACGCCAAACGTGCCGCCGACGCGGGCGTCACCGCCCTGTCCGTCTCCAACCACGGTGGCAACAACCTCGACGGCACCCCTGCCGCGATCCGCGCCCTGCCGGCGGTGGCCGAGGCGGTCGGCGACGGGGTGGAGATCGTGCTCGACGGAGGTGTGCGGCGCGGCGCCGACGTGGTCAAGGCGCTCGCGCTCGGCGCGCGGGCGGTGATGATCGGCCGCGCGTATCTGTGGGGCCTCGCGGCGAACGGTCAGGCCGGCGTGGAGAACGTGCTCGACATCCTGCGCTCCGGAATCGACTCGGCGCTGCTCGGGCTCGGGCGCGCGTCGGTACGGGAACTCGGGCGCGAGGATGTGCTCGTACCGGAGGGGTTTGTGCGCAGGCTGGGCGCAGAGTAGCAACGCGAAGCGCTCAGCGCTCATGCGAGCTGAGGAGCGTACCGCGATGCGGTGCACCGTTCGCCGCATGCTCCTCAGCTCGCATGCCGTTCGCCGCGCTCAGGCGTCCTTCGCCAGGAGCCCGGAGAGCGTCTGCCGGAAGTCCTCGGTCTGGAAGGACTGGTACTCGGCGGTGGTTGCGAAGTCGAGGGTGGCCAGGACCGCGCGTTCCAGGTGCAGGTTGAGCAGCCGCTTCGTGGCCTCGACGGCCTGCCGCGGCAGGCCCGCGATGCGCTTGGCGCAGTCGAGGGCGTCGGAAAGCGGGTCCGCGCTGACGTGGTTCGCGAGGCCTATGGCGACGGCCTTGTCGGCGCGGATGCGGGCGCCGGTGAGGGCGTACTCCTTTGCGAGCATCAGGCTCGTGTGCAGCGGCCAGGTGAGCGGGCCGCCGTCGGCGGCGACCAGTCCGATCTGGACGTGCGGGTCGGCCAGATAGGCGTTCTCGTGGATGTAGGCGATGTCGCTGAGCGCGATCAGGCTGCACCCGAGCCCGACCGCAGGTCCGTTGACGGCGGCGACCACCGGGACGCGGCAGCGCGCCATGCCGAGGACGAGGTCACGGCCGTGGGCGATGGTGCGCGTGCGCAGCCCGGGGTCGTTGCTCAGCTGGTCCAGGTAGGTGAGGTCGCCGCCGGCGGAGAACGCGCGTCCGCTCCCGGTGAGCACGGCGGCGCGAGCCTCGTGGTCGTCGCTCAACTGCGGCCACAGTCGGGCGAGTCCGGTGTGCAGGGCGTCATTGACGGCGTTGAGGGCGTCGGGCCGGTTGAGGGTGATCACACGCAGCGGTCCCTCGGCGCGTACGTCGATCTCGGGCGGCAGGTCGTACAGCGGGCCGGTCATGTCAACCTCCAGGTCCGGCAGGTCATGTCACCCTCCAGGCCGCGCCGGTCTGTCAGCCTCCAGGTCGAGCAGGTCATGTCAGCCCCCGAGTCCCAGGATCCGGCGGGCGATGATGTTCTTCTGGATCTGCGAGGTGCCGCCCATGACGCTCTGGGAACGGCTGTAGAGGTACTCGGCGAACAGCTCCGGATCGCGTGTGCCGCCGACGGCGAGTGCGGCGTGGCCGACGTCCTGTTCGACCCAGGTCATCAGGAGTTTGTCGAGGGAGCCCGCGGGTCCGTGGGACACGCCGTCGAGTCGTTCGGACAGGCGGCGGCGCAGGTGGAGCCGGAGCATCTCGGCCTGGACCGCCGCCCAGCGCAGTTCGTCGGACGGCTCGGTCTCCGGTGCGCGCCGGGCGAGGGCGCGCACGAGCTTGCCGTAGCGGGCGGTGAAGCCGAGTTCGGCAGGTTCGCGCTCATGGCCGACCACGGTCATGGCGAGGGCCCAGCCTTCACCGGGGGCGCCGACCATGCGGTCCGCGGGAACTCGCGCACCGTCGATGACGAGCTGTCCGAATTCGCTCGTGACCCCGTTGATCATCTTCAGTGGCCGCTGCTGGATGCCTTCTTGGTGCATGTCGACGACGAACGCCGAGATGCCCTTGTGGCGCGGCACGTCCGGATCAGTGCGGGCCAGCATCAGGCACCAGTCGGCGACGTCCGAGTAACTGGTCCAGATCTTGCGGCCGTTGAGGAGATACGTGTCGCCGTCGCGCGCGGCCGTGGTGGTGAGGGAGGCGAGGTCGGAGCCTGCTCCGGGTTCGCTGAAGCCCTGGCACCAGCGTTCCGTTCCGTCGATCATGCCGGGCAGGAACCGGCGGCGCAGTTCCTCGCTGCCGTGCCGCCCCAGGCCCTGGACGAGATAGCCGAGGCTGGGGCGCGGGCGGGCTCCGGCGCGGGCGAGTTCCTCGTCGAGGATCACGTCGTACACCGGGGGCAGCTCGTGGCCGCCGTACGCGCGCGGCCAGGTGAGGCCGAAGAACCCGGCGGCGTACAGGGCCTGGTGCCAGTCGCCCTGCCGGGACCAGTAGTCCTCGCCGGCTCCCGAGGCGGGGAACCGCCCGGCGTTGTCCTTCAGCCAGGTCCGCAACCGGCCGCGGAACGCGGCCTCTTCGGGTGCGTCACGATAGTCCAAGGTCGATCTCCTCCAGGCGTACGGGGAACAGCTCGCTCGACGTGAGCACGCGCCGCAGGTACACATGGGCCAGGCACTCCCAGGTGTTGCCGATGCCGCCGTGCACCTGGATCGCGGTCTCGCACACGGTGCGCGCGGCGCGTGCGCAGTAGACCTTCGCGATACGGGCGGATCGCAGCGCCTCGTCCGGGCCGGTCTCGTCGACGGCCCAGGCCGCGTACCGCAGCACGCTGGTGGAGCCCTCGATGAGGGCGAGGCCCTCGGCGAGCGGGTGCGACACGGCCTGGTAGGAGCCGATGGAATGCCCGTACTGTTCGCGGATCTTGGCGTATTCGCAGGCCAGCGCGTGCGCTCCGCGGGCGGCTCCGAGCAGGTCGGCGGAGGTCGCGACGAGCGCGAGGGCGTGGAAGCGAGCGGCCCGCTCTTCGGTGAGCGCGGGCAGCGGCTCTGGTGCGCCGACGAGTTCGCTGCCCGAGCGCGTGAGATCAGCGGTGCGTACCGCGTCCTCCAACGCGCCCGCGAAGGGGATGGTGTCCCGCAGCTCGACCGCGCGTCGCATGCCCCGCGCGTCGACGGCCTCGCCGTTGACCGCGAGCGTCCAGGCGGTGCGGTCCGCGGGTGCGGCCGGGAGCAGTTCGTCGGCGAGCACCGGACCGAGATACGGCACGTCGATCAGGCCGCGCCCGAACTCCTCGGCGACCAGGGCGACTTCGACACCGGTGGCGCCGTCGGAGCGCAGCCGGCGCCAGCCCGTGTCGGCGACGGCCTTCTCCAGGCGGGTGAGGCGCGCTTCGTCGTCCAGGTCGAGGACCGACCCCGGTCCGAGGTCCGCGGCCAGTTTCCCGGCCGCCTCCCTCAGCCACTGCTGCTCACTGGTCAGCCGTGCGTCCATGACGCTCCTTCAGGACTCGGCGCAGGACCTTCCCTGACGGAAGGCGGGGTATCTCGTCCACGAACACGACCTCGTGCGGCCGTTTGTACGTGGCCAGGCGTTCGCCGACGTAGGCGATCAGGTCGTCCTCCGTCACCGGTGCACGCCTGGAGACGGCGGCGATCACCAACTCCGAGCCCGCATCGGCGGATACGCCGTAGACGGCGCAGTCGGCCACGGCCCGATGGCCGAGGAGCACGCCCTCGACCTCGGCAGGTGCGACCTGGAATCCCTGGACTTTGATCATCTCCTTGGAGCGGTCCGTGAGGTACAGCCATCCCTCGCCGTCCACGCGCCCGACGTCACCGGTCCGGTACCAGCCGTCCCGGAAGGCCTCGTGGGTTGCTTCGGCGGGCAGGTAACCCGCCATCAAGGAGGGCGACTTGAGCTCGATCTCTCCGGTCTCGCCGACCCCGAGGACGCGTCCCGTCTCCAGGTCCGTGACCCGCACCCGTACGCCCGGCACCGCCCGCCCCACACTGTCGAGCCGCGCGCCTTGAAGGGGATTGCAGGCGATGACGGGCAGTTCGCTGGCCCCGTATGCGGGCACCCAGCCGACCCCCGTACGGCGGGTGACCTCGTCGGCGACGCCGGCCGTCACGGGTGTCGCGCCCCACATGATGAACCGCAGCGAGGACAGATCGTACGACTCCAGGTCCGAGTGTCTCGCCATTGCCAGGGCGATCGGCGCGACGGCCATCTCGACGGTGATCCGGTCCTTCTCGATCCGTTCGAGGACCCGGTCCAGATCGAAGCGGCGATGCAGCCGCACCCACGCACCGACGGCGAGCGCCGTCTCGATGTTGAGCAGGCCGAGGATGTGCGAGGGCGGGGTGGTCACCTGGAGGCGGTCCTGCCCGGTGAGTTGGAGGGCGTCCGTCCAGTGCCGTATCGCCGCGGCGAACGACGCATGAGTGTGACGTACGGCCTTCGGCAGTCCGGTCGTGCCCGAGCTGAAGACGAGGACGGCATCGGCGGCCGGATCAAGCGGGGGGAACTCCCCCACGCCGTCCCCGGCAAGCGTCACCTCGTCCAGGTGCAGCATGGGCATCAGGTCGGCGAGCACCTGCTGGTCGCCGAGCGCGTCCACGGGACGGGTGACCGCCAGGACATGCTCGACCTCGGACCTCTTCCACGCCGGGCTGATGAGGACGACCGCGGCTCCCGCCTTCCACACGGCATGGACGGCCACCACGAACTCCGGCCGGTTCGAGGACATGAGCGCCACCCGCTCGCCCGGGCGCACCCCTCGGCGCACCAGGGTCGCGGCGAGTGAGCCGGCGAGGGCCTCGAGCCGGCCGCGGCTGTACGTCTCCTCCTCGAAGGCCAGGGCTGCCTCGTCCTGCGCGCCGGACGTCTGCATGTGAGAGGCTCCCATCTCGACTGCGAGAACGTTATTCTCAAAGCGATAGAACTTTCATACCAGAAGGAGGCCGCCCGTGCCGACCCCCTCGCCCGCGCCTGCTGCCTTCCACCGCGCGACGATCACCCGGATCGTCCGGGAAACCGCCGACACCACCACGTACACGCTTCGTCCGCACAGTGGCGATTTCTCCTATCGCGCAGGGCAGTTCTGCACGTTCCGCGTGCGGGTGGACGGGCGGCACCTGCTGCGTTCGTACTCGATGTCGAGTGCGCCGGAGACGGACGGCGAGCTGATGACCACGGTGAAGCGGGTGCCGGGCGGCAAGGTCTCGAACTGGCTGGGCGACCACGCGCGCGAAGGCGACACGCTCGAACTCACCCAGCCCCGGGGCCGGTTCTGCCTGCGCGACAGCGAGGTCCCGCTGCTCGGATTCGCCGGCGGCAGCGGCCTCACGCCCGTGTTCTCGCTGGCCAAGAGCGCACTCGCCGGTACGCGACGCAAAGTCAGGCTGCTGTGCGCCGACCGTACGCGGGACGCGATGATCTTCGCTTCGGCCCTCGACGAGCTGGTGCTGCGCTATCCCGGAAGGCTCACAGTCGTACGTCATCTGGACGCGGATCAGGGCCTGCTGGATCAGGCCCGGGTCAAGGAGTTCGTGGGTGCGGACGGCGACGCGGACGTGTACGTGTGCGGCCCCGAGCCCTTCATGGAACTCGTCGAGTCGGCGCTTCCGGGCGGCGGAAAGTTGTTCAGCGAACGGTTCGGCGCGGCAGCTCCTGCCGCCCCTCCGCCCGCGACGGCTGCCCCGCCCGCTCCGACGGCCGCGGCACCGGGGACCATATCGATCCGTCTGGGCAACCAACGGGTCGCGGTACCCGCCCACCCCGGCGAGACGCTTCTGCAGACCGCCCGCCGAGCGGGCCTGACCCCACCGTTCTCCTGCGAGGCCGGAAACTGTGCCACGTGCATGGCAAAGGTCACCGAAGGATCGGTGCGCATGCGAGTGAATGACGTTCTGGAGGACGACGAGGTGGCGGAGGGCTATGTGCTCACCTGCCAGGGGGTACCCGAAACGCCGTCGGTGACGGTCGAGTACGAGTGAACGTCGCCCGGGCGTCAGCGCGTGCGCACCGTTTGAGTCTGCGTGGTCTGGCCCACCAGCACCCGTCCTCGCACCTTGAACACATCGGTCTGCACGACGATGAAGGACCGCCCGACGTGCAGAGGGCGGGCCACTGCTCAACGGTGCCCGCGCGGACCGGGCGGAAGAAATTGGTCCTTGACTCGACGGTCGAACTGTCGGCACCCTGCGGCAGATTCAGGTAGGCGCACACGGCGCCGACCGTGTCCGCGAGAGTCATCAGCACACCGCCGTGGAGCGTCGCGCCGGCCGTGCACAGGTCGGAGGACCAGGACAGGGTGCCGCTCGCGTGCTCGGCGGTCGCCCCGGTGAGGTCGATTCCCAGCCCGTTGGCGAACGGCATGGCGGCCAGGAGGTCGGCGGGGCGGGTCAGGTCGGAGGCCATGACACCACGGTGGCCGGGACCGAATCCGTGGTCGATTACCCCAGGAGTCATTGACACCGGTGGCAGATGGACACCGGCGACAGATGCGAGTCCGGGCCTGACCTTCAGTACGACCGGGGCAGCCCCATCACGTGCTGGGACACGTAGTTGAGCACCATCTCCTGGCTCACGGGCGCGAGGCGAAGCAGTCGGGACTCCCGGAAGTAGCGCTCGACGTGGTACTCGCGGGCGTATCCCATGCCGCCCAGGGTCTGCACGGCGCGGTCCGCGGCCTGGAAGCCGGCGTCCGCGCACAGGAACTTCGCCATGTTGGCCTCGCGTCCGCAGTCCAGGCCGCGGTCGTAGCGCCAGGCGGCGTTGCGGGCCATGAGCCGGGCCGCGTCGAGGCGGGTCAGGGCCTCGGCCAGCGGGAAGGCGATGCCCTGGTTCTGGCCGATCGGGCGCTCGAAGACGATCCGCTCGCCCGCGTAACGGGTCGCCACGTCGAGGGCGGCCCGGCCGAGGCCCAGGGCCTCGTGGGCGAGGAGGATCCGTTCGGGGTTGAGGCCGTCAAGGAGATACTTGAATCCCTCCCCTTCCTCGCCGATCCGGGCGCTGACCGGCACCTTCAGACCGTCGATCACGATCTCGTTCGACGCCACGGCGTTGCGGCCCATCTTCGGGATGGGCCGGATCTCCACGGCGCCGCGGTCGACATCCGCGAGGAACACCGACAGGCCGTGCGTGGGCTTGGCCACCTCATCGCGCGGGGTCGTACGGGCGAGCAGCACCATCTTCTGCGAGTCGCCCGCCTTGGTGATCCACACCTTGCGGCCGTGGACGATGTAGTGGTCGCCTTCGCGGCGCGCGAAGGTGGAGATGCGGGTGGTGTCGGTGCCCGCGTCGGGTTCCGTGACGCCGAAGCACACATGCAGTTCGCCTGTGGCCGCCTGCGGCAGTACGGCACGACGGAGTGCCTCGCTGCCGTGCTTGGCCAGGACGTTGAGGCCGAAGATGGTCAGGTGCATGGTGGAGCAGCCATTCATGCCGGCACCCGATGCCGCGACCTCCTCGAGGAGCAGCGAGGCCTCCAGGACGCCGAGTCCGCCGCCCCCGTACTCCTCGGGGACGGCGATGCCGAGCCAGCCCGCCTTCGCGAAGGCCTCGTAGAACTCCCAGGGGAATTCGGCGCGTTGGTCGTGTTCGGCCCAGTAGTCGGGGGTGAAGGTGCGGGCCAGATCGCGGACGGCCGTCTGGATGTCCCTTTGCTGTTCGCCGAGTTCGAAGTCCATCAGTCCCGCTCGCCGCCCGGATGGCACAGCACGAGCACGGACCGGGCCACGAGTTCGCCTCCGCTGCCGAGCCCGTCGACGTAGCGCAGGGTCGTGTCGCGTACGGCGCCGGTGTAGGCCGGGTCGACGGCGCGCGGGCCCGGGGGCATGGGCAGGCCCTGGGCGAGCTCGCGGCGCCGCGCGAGCAGCGCGATGATCTGGTCGTCGAGTGCGGCGAGGTCGGCGCAGGCATGGCCGCGCCCTGTCGTCTCGACCACATGTGTCGTCACTGAGGCCCTCCCTTGGCGATGTGCGGTTGGTCCTTCAGGTCTTGGCGATGGTCAGCTGGTCCTTCATGACCTTCCCGGACGCGTTCAGCGGCAGCTCGGTCCGGAACTCCACGGATCTGGGCACCTTGTACCCGGCCATCCGCTCCCGGCTCCAGGCGAGCAGTTCCTCCTGCGCTACGGGGGAACGCGTGACGACGAACGCCTTGCCCACCTGACCGAGGCGCTCGTCCGGCACCCCGATGACAGCGGCCTGCGCGACCGCGGGATGCTCGAGGAGGAAACCCTCGATCTCGGCCGGGTAGGCGTTGAATCCGCCGACGATGAACATGTCCTTCTTGCGGCCGACGATCCGCAGCCGTCCGTCCGCGTCGAGCGTGCCGAGGTCGCCGGTGTGCAGCCAGCCGTCGGCGTCGACGGCCTCGGCGGTGGCCGTCGGGTCGTCGAGGTAGCCCTGCATGACGCTGTAGCCGCGCACCAGGACCTCACCGTCCTCGGCGATGCGCACTTCGACGCCGTCGCACGGGGTGCCGACGGTGGTGGCGATGGACTCGAAGGAGTCGCCGGGGCGTGAGGCGGTGACCGTACCGGCCTCGGTCAGCCCGTACCCGGTCATGATCGACCGGAAGGGCAGCTGCGTACGCACGCGCCGGATGAGCTCCACGGGAATGTCGGCGGCTCCCGTCACGGCGGCCCGCAGCGAGGACAAGTCACCGCCCTTGTCGGCCACTTCGAGGAGCGAGTGGTAGAGGGTCGGCGGACCGGGCAGCATCGTGATCTTCTCCCGCTGGATCAGCTCCACCACCCGGTCCACGTCGAAGACCGGCAAGGGGAGGATCGTGGCGCCGCGGATCAGCGAGGCGATGATGCCGGCCTTGTAGCCGAACGTGTGGAAGAACGGGTTGACGGCCAGATACCGGTCGCCCTCGCGCAGGTCCGCGAGGTGGCACCACTCCTCGTAGAGCCGCAGCGTCTGTTGGTGCGTCATCAGCACGCCCTTGGGACGGCCCGTGGTGCCCGAGGTGTAGATGACGTCGGCGATGTCATCGGGGCGGGATGCGCGGTCGTACGGCGATCCGCTCGCCAGGAAGTCCGAGCCGAGGTCCATCACCGGTATGCCGGCCGGCGCGGCGAACTCGCGCCCGAGAAAGCCCTGTTGGACGAGCACGAGCTTCGCGCCGCTGCGTCCGATGATGTCGTCGGCCTCCTGCTCCTGCAGCCGGGTGTTGACCGGAACCAGGACGCCGCCCGCGGTGACCGCGCCGAGCGCGGCCACGATCCACTCGGCCGAGTTGGGCGCCCAGACGGCCACGCGGTCGCCCTTGCCGATGCCCGCCGAGGCATACGCCCCAGCGGCCCTGCGGATGCGCTCCGCGAGCTCGGTGAAGCTCAGGCGCGTGGCCCCGTCCACGACCGCCACGGCGTCACCGAACCGTTCGGCCGCGCTGAGCGCCATCCGCGGGATGGTGCCCCAACTCTCCCACCCCTTTGCGCTCGTGGTGTTCATACGCCGAGCAGGCGGGCCAGGTTGCCGCCCATGACCTTGGCCTTGTCCTCCTCGCTCAGCTTCGCCAGGTGGTCGACATAGGTCACCGGGTCGGCGAGGCCCTCCGGGTGCGGGTAGTCGGAGCCGAACAGGACCCGCTCGATGCCGATGAGGTCGCCGAGCGCGGCCATGTCCTCCTCCCAGAAGGGGCTGATGTGGATGTGGCGCTTGAAGACGTCGGCCGGGTTCTCCTGGAACTCGTGCGGCATCTTCTTGTACACGTCGGCCAGGCGGTCGAGCAGCGGCTCGACCCAGGACGCGCCGTTCTCGATGACGGCGACCTTGAGCGCCGGGAAGCGGCTCAGCGCGCCGTGGCAGATCAGGGACGAGACGGCGTCCTCGATCGGCCGCCACTCGTTGATCTGCCGGAAGGCGTTGGGCTTGAAGGGCAGGAACTCCCGCTGGTTGCCCTCCCAGTCATTGGCGTAGTCCGAGTAGCCGCTGTCGGAGGAGTGCAGGGCGACGAGCAGGTCGTGGTGGACCACCCGCTCCCAGAACGGGTCGAACTCCGGCAGGGCGAACGAGCGGGTGATGCCACCGGGGCCGGGCACCGGCGCGGGACGGATCAGGATTGCCCGGGCACCTCGCTCCACCACCCATTCCAGCTCCTCGATCGCCTTGTCGACGATCGGGAGCGTGATGACCGGGACGGTGAAGATGCGGTCCTCGTAGTTGAAGGACCAGGTCTCGTGCAGCCACTGGTTGAGCGCGTGGATGACCGTGTGGATCAACTCCGGGTCGTCCTTCATCCGCTCCTCGATCAGGCTCGCGAGGGTCGGGAACATCAGGCTGCGCTGGATGCCGAGTTCGTCCATCAACTCCAGGCGCGGGCCGGGTTCACGGAAGGCCGGGATCGCGCGCATGGGTTCGCCGAATATCTCCCGGCGGGTCTTGCCGGTGGGGTTGCCGACCTTGAAGTACTCCTCCATGGCACCGGGCCGCGCGACGACCTCGAAAGTGGGGTTGGGGATGTACTCGCTGATCTGACCCCGGACTGCGATCTTCGTCCGGCCGTCGACCTGGACGTACCGGATCGCCCCCGCGTACTGCTCCGGCAGGTACTTGGTGAGGGCCTCCTCGGTCTCGTAGAGGTGGTTGTCCGCGTCGAAGAGCGGATACGGCAGCTCGCGCGAGGGCATGAGATCCTCCTTCACTGATTACGAGAATGCTATTCTCATCAACCTTCCGCCGCAATGTCCTCGCGCGCCTTCGCCGAGAGTTCCGCACGGAGCACGAACTTCTTGACCTTGCCGCTCGCCGTGCGCGGGAAGTCCTCGACGGCGTGCAGTTCCTCGGGCCACTTCTGCCGTGCCAGACCGGCACGTTGGAGGTGAGCCCTCACCTCGTCGAGTGAAGGGAGCGCATGGCCGGGGTGCAGGCGCACGAACGCGGCGGCGTGCTCGCCCAGGCGGGCGTCGGGCGCGGCGACGACGGCCGTTTCGGCGACGGCCGCGAGGCCGAGGAGCACTTCCTCGACCTCGACGGCACTGATGTTCTCGCCACCGCGGATGATGACGTCCGCCTTACGGTCGACGATGGCGAGGTAGCCGTCGTCATCGATCACGCCGATGTCGCCGGTGTGGTACCAGCCCTCCGCGTCGAACACGGCCGCCGTCAACTCCGGGTCCGTGTACCCGAGGCAGAGGTCGGGGCCGCGGGTGAGGATCTCCCCGTCGTCGGCCAGGCGCACCTCCACACCCGGCATCGGATCGCCGTCCGTGTGCAGGCGCTTGGCGGCCGGCGCGCTGACCCGGGTGGCGGTGGCCGAGGGGTGTTCGGTGGATCCGTATGAGCGGAACACCGTGATGCCGAGGGCCTCCAGGCGCGTGGTGACGGGCGAGGGGACCGCGGCGCCGCCAAGGCCCGCGTACGGCAGGCGGGCGGCGTCGGCGGCGGTGAAGTCCGGGTGGTCGAGCAGGCTCGACATGTAGTACGCGGCTCCCCCTCCGACCGCGAGCCCTTCCTCGCGGATCAGACGCAGCGCCTGCCCCGGGTCCCAGACGTCGGTCATGTTGACCGGCATTCCGTCGAGCACCTGGATGAGCAGCGCGTTGATCATGCCGATGAAGTGCCCCAGGGGTGCGGCGGTCAGCTGGTCGCCGCGGTCGGCCGGATACAGGTCGGCCAGCTGTCGCGTCTCGAAGCCGAGCGTGCGGTGGCTGTGTACAACCCCCTTGGGATCACGGGTGGTTCCCGAGGTGAAGGCGATCAGTGCGGGCGCGGCCGGGTCCACGGCGGCGGTGCCCGTCAGGGGTTCGCCGGCCAGCAGGTCGTCGAAGTCACGCCCCACCACACCCACGACGGGCACGTCCGTGCAGACCTCCGGGTCGAAGCTCAGATGGCCGAACTTCCCGGCGGTCACGAAGACCTTGGGGCGGGTGGCGTCGAGGATGTAGCTCAGTTCCTTGCGCCCGTAGAAGTGGACGACGGGGACCACGACGGCACCCAGGAACGCGGAGGCCCAGAAGACGGCCGCGGCCTCCATCCAGTTCGGCAGCTGCAGCACGATCCGGTCGCCGGGGACGACTCCGCCGGCGCGCAGCCCCGCCGCCAACCTCCGTGCGATGCGCTCGACTTCGGCGAACGTGCCCTCGTACGGCCGGACTTGCGAATGCACGCGGAAGGCGACGTCGGGAGCGAAGGCGAGCCCTCGAGTCAGGAGGTCGCCGATGGTGTCGCGGGTCCACCAGCCCTCCGCCTCGTAGCGGGCGACCAGCTCCGGCGGGATCTCGCGGAAGGTGTACGACAGCTCTGACGGCACCGTGGCAGGCATGGCGAACGCTCCCCTGACGACTTGGCGGTCGGATCTCGGGCCGGGGCACGATGGGCGGGCGGTGCGGGGAGTGCGGGCAGGGCGCCGCCCGCATGGCCCGGGCGGTCGGATCTTGCCCCCTGGACCGACCCGCCCCGGCGCCGGATATGCTATTTCCGTTATATGAGAATGCCAATATCCTCGACGCCACGGGTATGGAGGTTCCGCATGGTCGAGCTGGACGGCGCGGTCGCGACGGTCGAGCTAGAGCTGTACGGCGCGGTCGCGGTCGTCACCATCAACCGCCCGCACGCACGCAACGCCATCTCCCTGGACACCATGGGCGAGTTGGAGAAGGCCCTGGATGCGGCACAAGGGGCGCGGGCGCTGGTCATCACGGGGGCGGGAGACCGCGCGTTCGTCTCCGGCGGCGACCTCAAGGAGCTCGCGGCCCTGCGGACCCACGAGGAGGCGGCCGGGATGGCCCGGCGGATGCGCGGCGTCTGCGATCGGATCGCGGACTTCCCCGCGCCGGTGATCGCCGCGCTCAACGGGCACGCCCTCGGCGGCGGTGCCGAGATCGCGGTGGCAGCCGACATCCGGGTGGCCGCGGAGGACATACGAATCGGGTTCAACCAGGTCAGCCTGGAGATCATGCCGGCGTGGGGCGGCGCGGAACGGCTGGCGACGCTCGTCGGGCCGGGACGAGCGCTGCTGCTGGCCGGGGCGGGGCGGATTCTGGACGCGGGCGAGGCCGAGCGGCTGGGGCTCGTGGACTTGGTGCTGCCGCGAGCCGAATTCGCCGACGGCTGGCGGCAGTTGGCGGCGTCGCTGGCCAATCGTCCCGCGGCGAGCATCAAGCGTGTGGTCCGCGGAGTCTCCGCGCAGGAGGCCGTGGACGCGTTCGCCGAGCTGTGGGTGGCGGACGAGCACTGGGAAGCCGCGGAACAGGTGCTGCGCCGCCGCCCCTGAGCGCGGCGCGCCATCGCCCTGCCCGGGAACCGGACGCGCGGGCAGGGCGATGCGACAGGGTCAGCTCTGGCGTGGCGGCATCTCGAACCCCGCGAGCAGCACGCCGTTGCAGTCTGCCGCGGCCAGCCGCAGCACCTTCGCCTCCGCATACGAGGCGGAGTCATACCAGGCCTGGGCCGCCTCCACCGACGGGAACTCCACGAGGACGGTGCGCCCTTCGTGCCACTGGCCCTCCAGGATCTGCGGGCTCGCGTCGACCGCGAGCACCCGTGCGCCCGCCTCGGCCATGGACGGCGCCGCCGCGCGGCCGTAGGCATCCATTCCGGCCTGGTCCTTGATGGCCTCGGTGACGATGACATAGCCCTTGGGCATACGGGACCTCTCTTCGTACGACGGAAGGCAGGGAACGTGCAGGCGGACCCTCAGCTCACGGTGATGGCGCGCTCGGGGCAGGACCCGGCCGCCGTCTTCACGCCCGCCTCCGTCCCGGCCGGCAGCTCGCCCTCACGCGCCTCGGCATAGCCGTCATCGGTGAGGGTGAACACCTCCGGGCAGGCGAGCGCGCAGATGCCGTGGCCCCGGCAGCGCTCGTCGTCGACGCTGGCCTTCACGCGGCCTCCTGCGGGGGCGCGAGCGTGAACTCCAGGAACAGCCTGGTCAGTCCGCGCAACATGAAGGTCGGTACGTAGTGGAAGCGGCGCGCGCCCTCGGGGCCGTGGTGGTCCTCAAAGAGGCGGATGTCGGTGGTGCGGTCGAGGAGCCGTTCGATGGCCACCCGGGCTTCCGCGCGGGCCAGCGGTGCTCCCGGGCAGGTGTGCGGTCCGCGCCCGAAGGCGATGTGACGGCGGACCCCAGGGCGCGCGGGATCGAACGCGGCGGGGTCGTCGAACTGGCGTGGGTCGCGGTTCGCCGCGCTGTTGAGGAGCATCACCGTGGTGCCCGCGGGCAGATCGACACCGCCGACGGTGACGGGTACGCGGGTGAGCCGGAAGTCGCCCTTCACCGGGCTCTCGGTGCGCAGCACTTCCTCGACGAAGAGCGGCACCCTGTCGCGGTGCTCCCTCAACTGGGCCTGAAGTTCCGGCTGTTCGGCGATGAGCTTGAGTGCGGAGCCGAGCAGGCGCACCGTGGTCTCCTGACCCGCCGCGAACAGGTTCGCGGCGACCCGCACGACGTCCGCGACCTCGGGCAGCCTGCCGTCCGGGAAGGTGGCGGTGGCCAGGCCCGTGAGGACGTCCTCGCGCGGCGCACGGCGCCGGTCCTCGACGTAGCGTGCGACGCGCTCGTACAGGTGCCCCAGCGGGTTGCGGTCGAGGGTGTCCTCGCCGGTACTGCCGATACCGCCGCCGTCCGCCGGACCGTGTCTCAGCAAAGCGGCGATCTCCGCCCGGTCGCCTTCCGGCACGCCGAGCAGATCCGCGATGACGAGAAAGGTGAAGGGACCGGCGAACCCGTTGACGAACTCACCCGGGACTGCAACGCCCTCGCCCTCCAGGAAATCGTCGAGCAGGCCGTCGGCGAGGCGCCACATGGCCTCCTCGTTCTCCTTCAGCCGCTTCGGCGTGATCAGCCGCATCAGGAGCGCCCGGTGGTCGGTGTGCACCGGCGGGTCGAGAGTCGGCAGCTGGTCGCTCATCGGCAGCTCGTCGCGGTGCGCCTCGATGAGCCCGCTGATGTCGTCGCCCTCGAGCGGCACCGGGAATCCGGGGAACGGCCCGCTCACCGCGTTGCACGCGGAGAACGCCTCGGTGTCGTTGTAGATCCGTACGGCCTCGTCGTAGCCGGTCACCATGACCACGTCATGGTGACTCTCGCGCTGCACCGGACAGCGCGCGCGGAGTCCGTCGAAATAGGGGTACGGGTCCGCGACGACGCTCTCGTCACGGAAGAAGTCCACTGCCTCGAAGTCCGTCTCATCGTCCGTCACTGCCCGCACGGCTCCCTTCATCGGCGTTACCCGGTAGGGAAGTTACCAACACCGGACAGCCTTGAGAAGGACGTTTTCACACATGACAACGACAATCTCATCCCGGTGCGGCCATGGCGGCCCTGGTACACGCCGCCGGCAACGCGAAAGCCCCGCGCGGACGCTGGTGCAGTACGCGCGGGGCTGATGTGATGCGCTGAGGCGGTACGGAGGTCAGTCGGCAGCGCGCTCGGTCGTGCCCGCGGTCGTCGGCTTCTTGGCCGGTGCCTTCTTCGCGGCGGTCTTCCTGGTCGCGGTCGTCTTCTTAGCCGGGGCCTTCTTGGCCGCGGGCGCCCGCTTCGCAGGCGCCGTGCTCTTCGCGGTGGCCTTGGCCGGCGCTTCGACCGCGCTGCGGCCCTCGGCCGTGAGCCCGCCGAACAGCAGCTCCCACAGCTCCTCGGCCTCCGCGGCTGTGTCGTCCCCGGCGTGCAGGCCGCCGATGGTCACGGCGAAGGAACTGAACATGGTCGCCTGCAGCACCGTCCCCGCGACGCGGCGGAGGTCCAGATCCTGGCGCACGGCACCGGAGGCGGCCGTCGCCTCGAGCAGTTCGACGAGGAGGGCGTTGATGGGCCCGAAGGCGCGCGCCGCCTCCTTGGGGTGCTCGGTCATCAACTGCTGGGCGAACTCCGCCATACCGAGTGTTGCCGCCGTGCGCTCCTTGGGGGCCGTGGCGGTCGGCCGGCACAGCCGGTAGTAATCGACGGTGAAGCGGTGCAGACGCTCCAGCGGATCGGCGATCTCCTCGAGCGCGTCGCGCAGCCGGACCGTGGTGGAGGACACCGACTCCTCGAACAGGGCGAGCAACAGCTCGTGCTTCCCAGCGAAGTACTGGTAGAAGCTCCGCAGTGACTGGCCGGACTTCTTGACCACTTCCTGCACGGTGAAGTCCTTGCCGGACTCGCCGCTCAGCAGTTCGAGGGCCGCGTCGAGAAAGCGCTGCACGCGCTTCTCGGCCCGCACCCGCGCGGGATCGACGGACCGCGCGACGGCCAGCTCACGCCAGCTGGCGGTGGTCTCGGTGGAAAAGGGCTCCGGCGCCGGATCGCTCGTGGTCATGGCCCAAGCCTAGCGCACGGGCGAGATCGCGCCTCTCCCCCATCAAAAGGCTCGCGGACAGTGCGCAGAAACCAGGTTCTCCCCTATGTCTGGGCCGTGTTCGCGAGGATCGGGCCCAGGCGAGGCTTCAGTCCCGGTACACCTGCCCGCCTTTCATCACGAACCGGACGTCACCGGTCACCGCGATGTCGGAGAGGGGGTCGCCCGTGACAGCCACGATGTCGGCGAGCAGCCCGGGGTCGAGCCGGCCGCGGTCCTCGGCGTCGATGAGGTCGGCGGCGACGACCGTGGCGGCCCGTAGCGCCTGAAGCGGTGTCATCCCCCGGTCGACCAGGGCGATCAGCTCCTTCGACCCGCGGCCGTGCGGGATCGCGGGAGCGTCGGTGCCCAGGGCCACGCGCACTCCGCGGTCGATGGCGCGCGAGGTGGTGGCGCGGGCGAGCGGGAAGACCTCGGCGGCCTTGGCCTGCAGTTCGGGGGCGGCGTGTGTGAGGTCCATGGCCTCGGTCAGGCAGGTGGTGGCGACGAGGAAAGTGCCCCGCTCCGCCATCAGGTCCAAGGTCTCGTCGCTCGCGAGAAAGCCGTGCTCGATACAGTCGATGCCCGCGTCGAGGGCGGCGCGGATGGCCCGGTCGCCCATGCAGTGGGCGGCGACCTTGACGCCGGCGCGGTGGGCCTCGTCCACGATGGCGCGCAGTTCCTCGTCGGAGTACTGCTGGGCGCCGGCTGGTCCGGTGTGCGACATCACGCCGTTTGATGCGCAGACCTTGATGACGCGGGCGCCGTACTTGAGCTGGTAGCGGACGGCCTTGCGGACCTCGTCGACGCCGTTGGCGATGCCCTCCTCGACGGTGAGCGGCATGACGTGCGGAGCGAGCGCCTGGAACATGGTGGGGTCGAGGTGGCCGCCGGTCGGTGTGATCGCATGGCCGGCGGGCACGATCCGCGGGCCCTCGACCCACCCCAGGTCGATGGCCTTCTTCAGGGCCACGTCGAGAAGGATGCCGCCGGTCTGCACGAACAGTCCGAGGTTGCGGACGGTGGTGAATCCGGAGCGCAGGGTCCGGCGGGCGTTGGCGGCGGCGCGCAGGGTCCGTACGGCCGGGTCCTCCTGGACCGGGATGAGCGGGCTGTGGTGGTCCGCCCCGCCCAGGACCAGGTCCACCTCCATGTCCATCAGACCTGGCAGCAAGGTGACATCACCGAGGTCGCGTACGACCGTGTCCTCCGGCAGGGAGTCGGGGCCGATCGCGGTGATCCGTTCACCCTCGACGAGGACCGAGCCCTCGGTGACGTACTGCCCCTTCTCGATGTCGAGCAGCCTGGCGGCGCGCAGGAGCACGGGAGGCGACGGCATGCGGGGCCGGGCCATGCCTACACCGCCGGTTCGAGGACGGCGTCGATGCTGGAGGCGCCCGAGTCGGGAACCCTCGGCTGGCGCCAGGCCTCCACGGGGAAGGCGACGGTCACCAGCGCGCAGAACGCCCACAGCAGGTGCTTGTCCTGCTCGGAGAGGTTCTCCGGCTCGGTCATGTCCACCTGCTCCAGGTAGGCCGTGCCGTCCCGCAGAAGCGGGAACGCCACGCTGTAGAAGGCGTCGAGCTCCTCCATGGTGGAGGCGATGCGCTTGGCGTAACGGGCGCGCTCGGTCGGGATCGCCCAGTCGGCGAAGGGCTCGAGCGCGGCGAATTCGGGCGGGAAGGTCTGCGCCATGGTCGGTGTCTCCCGGGGGTTGTCGGCTGCTGTCAGGACACGTCGGCCGTGTTCGCCTCGTGATCGTTCACGTACCGCATCGCCGTGTGGTGCAGATGCCGCAGGAGTACTTCCTGGTCGTTGAGCGGGAAGTCCCGGGCCGCCCGGGACTGCAGCATCGTCTGGGTCGCTTCGAGGGTGTTGCCGTCCTGCAGCCCGTACTCCTTGAAGGAGACGACGGCCAGCTCCTGCTGCAGCCGCTCGAAGGCGTTCTTCGGCGGTACGAAGTAGGCGGTGCCCTCGAAGATGTGCGTGTTGTACGAGGTCGGCCAGTAGTGGTACGTGAGAACCCAGTTGGGGCGCCAGATCAGCAGCATGAAGTTGGGGAAGAAGACGAAGGAGTCCATGCCCCAGCGCTTGTCGCGGGTCGGGTTGACAGCGGGCGGCAGGTCCTCGGTGGCCACGCCGATGTCCGGTGCGTCCCAGGGCCCGAACAGACCGCTGCGCAGCGCCGCTTCGATGGGCTTGACCATCTTGCGGTCCAGCGGCGGCGCGATGCCTCCCCAGGAGGAGACCATGCTGTGCGGGCCGTCGATGTCGTACGCGAGGGCCTCGTACCCGTACTTCTGGATCTTGGTGCGCTCCTCGGCCATGTACTGGCCGCCGTGCAGGATGGGCGCGTGATAGAACTCGGCGAACGCGTCGATGAACAGCTTCCAGTTGGAGCCGATCTCGGCGCGGTACTTGTGCACCTGGGTCAGCCTGTCGAACGGGTAGCCCTCGATGCCGGACCCGAACTTACCGAGGAAGTCCCGCAGTTCGGTGGTGTTCTCCGGGTCGAGGTTGACGAAGACGAAGCCCTCCCACACCTCGCACTGGACGCCGACGAGTCCGTAGTCACCCTTGTCGAGGTCGAAGAACTCGCCTTCCTGCTGCACGAAGGCCAGCTTGCCGTCGAGGCCGTAGCGCCAGGCGTGGTACTTGCAGGTGAACTGACGGCAGGTGCCGCTGGTCTCCTCGCGCGGGAACTCGTTCCACACCAGCTTGTTGCCGCGATGACGGCAGACGTTGTGGAAGGCGCGGATCTTCTCGTCCGTGCCGCGCACGATGATGACCGAGGCGCCGGCGGCGTCCAGCTCCTTGGTGAAGTAGCTGCCCTTCTTCGGCAGCTGCTCGACCCGGCCGACGTTCAGCCAGGTCTTCTTGAAGATCGCCTCACGCTCCTGCTCGTAGAACTCCGGAGAGATCGAGTCCTCGAACGAGAGCGGCTCGGTGCCGATCTTGAAGTGCTCGGTCCAGCTGCCCGCCTCGGGCTTGGGGAAGTGCGGCATGGGGTTCCGTCCTCACGCTCGTCGTTCCGACAGGCCGACGATAACAGAGCTATCGGTTGAAGAGAACGTCATTCTCATATTTTCGCGATCACCTCTGGTCCGTCACTCACAGCCCGGCCCGGAGACCACACCCGCCTGCGCCCAGGCAGCCAACTCCTCTTGCCCGTAACCCACTTCGGCCAGGACCTCCCGGGTGTGGGCGCCCACCTGCGCGCCCGCCCACCGGATCCGGCCCGGCGTGCGGCTCAGGCGCGGCACCACACCGGCCATCGCCACCTCACGGCCGAGGTCCGTGTCGTGGACTCGCTGGATCATCTCCCGGGCCAGGTACTGGGGGTCGGCGAGCATGTCGGGAGCCCGGTAGACCAGGCCGTGCGGTACGGCGGCCGTTGTGAGCAGCTCGTCCAGGTCGGCATGGTCGAGGGTGCCGGTCCACGCGCCGATCAGCTCGTCGAGCTCGGCCATGTGCGCGCCTCGTGCCACGTGCGTGCAGTAACGCTCGTCGTCGGCGAGTTCGGGCCGTTCCATGGCTTTGGCCAGGCGTACGAAGATGGGGTCGGCGTTGGCCGCCACGATCATCAGGCGTCCGTCCGCCGTGGGGTACGCGTTGGACGGGGCCGAGCCCGGGAGCGTACCGCCGGATCGGGTACGGACCTGGCCGGTCAGTTCGTAGTCGGCGACCAGTGACTCCGACAGCGCGAACACCGCCTCGTACAGGGCGACATCGACCACCTGCCCCCGGCCGTCGCGCTCGGCCTGCCGCAGCGCGGCGAGCGTGCCGAAGGCGGCGAACATCCCGGAGAGCTGGTCTCCCATCGACAGCGCGGCACGCGCCGGCGGGCGATCGGGCGATCCGGTCAGTTCGCGCAGTCCGCCCATCGCCTCGCCGATACTGCCGAAGCCGGGGTCGCCCGCGCGCGGGCCGGTCTGGCCGAATCCGGAGACCCGGGTCATGACCAGGGCGGGCCGCTCCCGGTTCAACTCCTCGTATCCCAGGCCCCATTCCTCCATCCGGCCGGGCGTGAAGTTCTCCAGGACCACATCGCAGGTGAGAGCGATTCGGCGGGCCGCTTCCCGGCCTTCGGGGCGTCTCAGGTCGAGGGCGACCAGGCGCTTGTTGCGCGCGAGCGCCGACCACCAGATGCTGCGGCCCTCCAGCAGGACTCCCCAGCGGCGCATGGGGTCACCGGCGCCGGGGGCCTCGATCTTGATGACTTCGGCGCCGTGGTCCGCGAGGAGCTGCCCGGCGAAGGGTCCTGCGACGAAGCTGCCGAGTTCGAGGACGCGCACGCCGGTGAGCGGGCCGTCTGCCACGGGCGCGAAGCCCGGGCCGTCTGGCACGGATGTGGTGCCCAAGTCCTCTGTCACCGGCGCGGCGCCCGGGCCGTCTGCTGCGGATGTCGTCATGGGGATTCCTCCGCGCTGTCGTGGAGAGCTGCCTGATGAGCCCGTGCGGTGTACGGATAGATCCGGGTGAAGTCGGCGCCCGGCTCGGCGGTCGCGAAGTCGTCCCACACCTGGCCGGTGACCGGGCCGACCTGCCCCGCGCTCCCGCCACGTTGATCGGCGACGGCCTCCAGGTAGAGCGCCACGTCCTTCGCCATCAGCGTGTTGGCGAACCCGGCGGCATAGCGCCCGGTCAGCACGTGGTGCGGGAACTTGTCGGAGGTGGCCGCCGACCGACCGCTCGAGGTGTTGAGGACGTCGAGGACCGTGGCCATGTCGAGTCCCACCGCGCAGGCGAAGGCGACCGCCTCGCTGGTCGCACACAGGGCGGTCGCGGAGAGGAAGTTGTTCGCGAGTTTCAGCGCCTGCGCCAGCCCCGGGCGGTCCCCCACCCGGCGGCGCCGGTCGCTCAGGCCGACCAGGACCGGCTCGACACGGGCGCACGCCTCGTCGCCGCCCGCGTACATGACCATGAGGGTGCGGGCGCGGGCCCCCGCCACGCCGCCCGAGACCGGCGCGTCCACATAACCGACCCCGGCCTCGGCGAGCAGGTCGGCGACGCTGCGGGCGGCCGCGACGCCGATGGTGGACGTGTCGACGACGTGGGTGGCGCGCCGCCCGGAGGCCATCGCGATCTCACGGGCGACCTTCTCACAGGCCGCCCCGTCGGGGAGGCTGAGCACCATCACGTCACAGCGGCGGGCCACCTCCGCGACACCGGACGTCATCGCCGCGCCGGCCGGCAGTCCGCCGGCTCCGGCGGTGTCGTACGCCAGGACGCCGTGCCCCCGCTGCACCAGGTTGGCGGCGAGGGCCCCGCCCATGTTGCCGAGCCCGATGAACCCGACCGTGCTCATGCCCCAGGACCCTCTCGCCCGTCCTGCACGACCCGCGCGTCCCGTACGTCTTTGAGGGCACGCCGTGCGGCCAGTCCTGCGGGCGCCCCGCAATAGCCCGCGATCTGGAAGAGCAGTTCGTCCAGCTCCTCGTCCGTGACACCGGTCCGTTCCCGTACGGAGGCGTGCAGACGGAATTCCTCCATGCGCCCCATCGCGGCCGTCATGGCGAGCACCAGCAGGCTGCGGTCGCGGGGGCTCAGCGCACCGCCTCTGGCCCACGCGCCCCAGGCGACGGTGGTGATGTAGTCCTGGAAGTCCGCGGCGACGGTGCCCGCGGGGGCCGCGTTGGCATCGACGTATGCGTCGCCGAGCATGGCCCGGCGCAACGCTCGGGCGGCCTGCGGGGGCGGGGCCGCCTGTGGCGAAGGCGTGGGCGGGTCGGCCTGTGGCATGGGGTCTCCCGGGTCGGTGACGGTTCGGTTCATGAGCTGCCCAGCGCGAGGCTGACCGTCTTGACCTGCGCGTATTCGTGCAGCGCTTCGAGGCCCTTCTCCCGGCCGTAACCGCTCTGCTTGTACCCGCCGAAGGGGGTCTCGATGGTCGACGGGCCGCCGTTGACGGTGACCTGGCCCGCCTGGATCCGCTCGGCGAGGCGCAGTCCGCGGGCGGTGTCGCCGCTCCATATGGAGGCGACCAGCCCGTACGCGGTGTCGTCGGCCAGAGCCAGTGCGTGGTCCTCGTCGGTGAACGGCATCGTGACGAGGACCGGTCCGAAGATCTCTTCGCGGGCGAGAGGCAGATCGCGGGGCACGTGGGTGTAGAGGGTCGGCCGGATGTACAGACCGTCGGCGGGCGGCCCGTCCTCGTACGCTTCGCCGCCTGTCAGCGGACGGCAGCCATCCTCGCGGGCGCGGTCGAAGTGGTCGAGGACCTTGGCGTACTGGGCCTCGGTGATGATCGGACCGAAGTCCCTTGCCGGTTCGAGGCGTTCGAGCCGTGCGGCGACCTCGCGTACGAAGGGGTCGTGCACGGAGGACTCGACGAGCAGCCGCGTCGTGGCCGAACACACCTGTCCGGCGTTCGCGGCGACGGCATTCACGGCGGCGGCAGCCGCGCGCTCCAGGTCGGCGTCGGCGAAGACCACCAGCGGTGACTTGCCGCCGAGTTCGAGGGTGAGCGGGATCAGGCGGTCGGCAGCCACGGTCGCCAGATGCCGACCGGTGGGCACGGACCCGGTGAACGCGACGCGGCGCACCTCGGGGTGCAGCGCCAGCGGGGTGCCCACCTCGCGGCCTGTCCCCGTCACCACGTTGAGCAGCCCGTCGGGCAGGCCCGCCTCGCTCGCGATCCGCGCCAGGCACACCGTCGAGGCCGACGTCAGCTCCGACGGTTTGACCACCACGGCGTTGCCCGCCGCGAGGGCCGGGGCGAGCGCGCGGCAGGCCTGGTTGAGCGGCAGGTTCCAGGGGGTGATGACCGCGACGACGCCGTACGGTTCGAGCCGGGTGTACGTGAGGGCGCCCGCGCCCTGATCGATGGTCCGGCCGTGGTGGGCGTGCAGCGCCCCCGCGTAGTAGCGGAAGTACGCCGCCGACATCTCTGTCTCCAGGCGCAGTTGAGCGTCCGTCTTGCCCGTGCAGGCCCGTTCCAGGGCGGTCAGCTCGCCGGTGTGAGCCGCGATCGCGTCCGCGACGCGGTGCAGGGCCGAGGAGCGGTCGGCTGCGGGCAGGGCGGCCCACGCGCGGTACGCGGCGCGGGCTGCGGCGACGGCGCGGTCCACGTCGTCGGGGCCGCCGGCCGCGACCTCGTCACCCGGCTCGCGGGTGGCCGGCCGGAGCGTCGGCAGGTATCTGCCGCGGGCGGGTTCGCTCGGTTTTCCGTCGATCCAGTGGTCATGACGGACCGTCGCCCGCGGGTGCGCGGAGGCACCCATGTCAGGTGTTCCGCCCGCCGTTGACGCCGATGACCTGACCGGTGACGTACCCCGCCTCCTCGCTCGCCAGATACGCGCAGGCCGCCGCGATGTCCTCGGGCAGACCCGCACGCCGCACCGGGGTGCGGGCCGCGTGGTTCTCGATGGTGTCGCCGAGCAGCCCCTTCTCCTCGCTGCGCCGCGACATCGGGGTGTCGATGAAGCCGGGCGGGATGGTGTTGACGGTGATGCCCTCGGGGCCGAGTTCGAGTGCGAGGGCCTTGGTGAAGCCGATGACGCCGGCCTTCGACGCCACGTAGTGGGTCATGAGGGGCTGGCCGCCCTGGGCGCTGGAGGAGGAGATGTTCACGATCCGGCCCCAGCCGGCGTCGAGCATGTCGGGAACCGCTGCCTGGCAGCAGTGGAAGGTGCCGGTGAGGTTGACCGTGAGGATCCGTTCCCACTGCTCGGCGGTGATGTTCAGGAACCGCTTGAAGCCGTCGATCCCGGCCGAGTTGACGAGGATCGCGATCGGGCCGAGCTGTTCGCGGACCTGCGCGTACGCGGCGTCGATGCTTGCACGGACGGCTACGTCCACCCGTACCGCGAGCGCCGTTCCGCCGTCGGCGCGCACCTTGGCCGCGGCGGCTTCGACCGCTTCGGCGTCGAGGTCGAGCAGGGCCACGGCGGCCCCGTCGCGGGCGAGGCGCCGGGCGACGGCCAGGCCGATCCCCGAGGCGGCGCCCGTGACGACGGCCACCTTGTGTCGAGTTGCTGCGTGCACGCGGGCTCCTTGGTGTGTCGTGGGCGTCGGCCCTCGGGCGGTACGAACGCTTCCTTGTTGCGAGAATACGATTCTCTGAGGTCGGCAGCAATGACTCCGATCATCCGGAGACAACCCAGCTGCAGAGCCCGGCGAAGAATCCGATGACCGAGGGGTTCCGCGTCCACAAGCGGCGAGATTACGATTCTCGCTATCGGGAGGGAGATTCTTGTGCGTCTGGGATTCATCGGCGCCGGACGCATGGGGCTGCCGATGGTGCAGCGGCTCACGGCGGCCGGGCACGAGGTGAGGGCACTGGGACGCACGCCTTCGGCGCGAAGCCGCATCGCCCGGGCCGCACCCGGAGTCCGCTCCGAAAGCGGCATCCGAGAGGTCGCCGAGAACTCCGAAGCGGTCCTGGTGTGCGTGTTCAGCGACCATCAGGTCCGCGAAGTGTGCCTCGCGACGCCCCTGCTCGACGCCCTGGCGCCGGACGCGGTCGTCGTCGTGCACACCACGGGCAGCCCCGCCACGGTCGAGGCGATCGCCGCCCAAGGTGCCAGGGTGGTGGACGCCCCCGTGAGCGGCGGCCCGCACGACATCGCGGCAGGATGCCTCACGCTCTTCTCCGGCGGCGCGGACGGCGCCGTACGGCACGTACTGCCCGCGCTGGGGGCGTACGCGGATCCGGTGCTGCACGTGGGGCCGCTCGGCTCGGGGCAGCGCGTGAAGCTGCTCAACAATGCTCTGTTCGCCGCCCAGTTGGGCCTGCTCGGCGAGACCGTACGGCTCGCGGCGGCGCTCGGGGTGGACGAGACGGCACTGCTCACCGCCCTACCGCACGCAAGCGCCGAGAGCCGCGTGGCCAGGGCGGCGGCCGCCAGGGGATCGGTGGCGGCGTTCACCGACTCGGTGCGCTCCTTCCTCGAGAAGGACATCGCGGTCGTACGAGAGGTCGCGACCGGACTCGGCACCGATCTGGGCCTGTTGGAGGTGGCCATCCGTACGACTCACAGCAAGCAGTCACTACGACCCCAAGGGGACACCGCTCATGGGACGTGTTGAGGGCAAGGTCGCGTTCATCACCGGAGCGGCCCGCGGCCAGGGCCGCAGCCACGCCGTGCGGCTCGCCGAAGAGGGCGCCGACATCATCGCGGTGGACCTGTGCCGCGACTACGAGACCGTCGGCTACAAGATGGCCACGCCCGACGACCTCAAGGAGACCGTGCGCCTGGTCGAGGCGCAGGGCCGCCGTATCGTCGCGCTCCAGTCGGACGTGCGCAGCATGGCCGACATGCGCGAGGCCGTGCAGCGCGGGGTGGCCGAGCTGGGCGGACTCGACATCGTGGTCGCCCAGGCCGGTATCGCGCCGCTGCGCGGGGAGCCGAAGCTCCAGGCCTGGTGCGACGCCGTCGACGTCGACCTCATCGGCACGATCAACGCCATCCAGGCCGCCCTGCCCCAGCTGCGCGAGGGTGCCTCCGTCATCGCCACCGGCTCGACCGCGGCCCTGATGGACCACGGCATCGTCGCCGAGCCGGGATCGAATCCGGGCGGCGCCGGCTACGCGTTCGCCAAGCGGGCGCTGTCGGAGTACATCCACGAACTCGCCCGCAACCTAGCCCCCTTGAAGCAGCGGGCCAATGTGGTCCACCCGACGAACTGCGACACTCCGATGCTGCAGAGCGAGCCCATGTACCGCTCGTTCCGCCCGGATCTGGAGAACCCCACGCGGGCGGACGCCGAGCCCTCCTTCGCGGTGCAGCAGGCGATGCCCGTCCCGTACGTGGAGCCGCTCGACATCAGCAACGCGGTGCTGTTCCTCGCCTCCGACGAGGCCCGGTACATCACCGGCACGCAGCTGCGCGTGGACGCCGGCGGCTACCTCAAGTGGCACGACTGGCGCCGCTGAACCCGTGGCCCGCCCCGCACCCGTACGACACCCATGGACCCGTACGAAAGGAGAGAGGCCGTGAAGGTGCGCGTGGATCCCGAGCGCTGCCAGGGCCACACCCTGTGCGCCATGGTCGCGCCCAAGGTGTTCCGGCTCGACGAGGTGGACGGCCACTCGTCGGCCGTGCACGAGGACGTACCGGCCGACCAGGAGGAGACGGCGAGCGAGGCCGCGCACTCCTGCCCCGAGCGCGCCATCACGGTATGGGAGGCCCGATGAGCGAGGAGCGCGAGGAACGCGAGGAACGGAAGAAGCCCGTCTACGCCTTCGACCGCCACGCCCCGGGCTACCGCGAGCGGTTCGAGGCGATCACCGAGGAGATGCAGAGCCGCTGTCCGGTGGCCTGGTCCGACACCCACGGCGGGCACTGGGTGGTCAGCGGCAACAACGAACTGTTCGAGATCGCACGGGCGGCCGAGCATCTCTCCAACGACCATGACGTCACGGGCGACGGCACCGGCTACCAGGGGATCAGCATTCCCGCTCCGACGCGCGCCCGGGGGTTTCGCGGCGGCTTCCTGGAGATGGACCCGCCCGAGCAGCGCCACTACCGCCAGGCCCTCAACCCGTACCTCTCCCCCGCCGCCGTCCAGCGCTGGATCCCCTTCCTCGACGAGGTGGTGCGCGCCTGCCTGGACGAGCACATCGAGCAGGGCCGAATCGACCTGATCGACGACCTGGCCAACGTCGTGCCGGCGGTGCTCACGCTCGCCATGCTGGGCATTCCGCTCAAACACTGGACCATCTACAACGAGCCCGCCCACGCCGGCGTCTACACCCCGCCCGACTCCCCGGACATGCCGCGGGTCATCGAACTGCACCTGGCGATGATGCGGGACATCGCGCAGCAGATCGCGTCCGTACGCGCACAGCCGCGACCGGGCCTGATCGACGCCCTGGTGAAGGCGGAGATCAACGGCAAGAAGCCCGACGAGAGGGAACTCATCGGTGTGGTCGCCCTGTTGATCGGCGGCGGCTTCGACACGACGACCGCACTGACCGCCCACGCGCTGGAGTGGCTGTCACAGAACCCGAAGGAACGCGAGCGGCTCAGCGCCGAGCGCGCGAGGCTGCTCGACCCGGCGACCGAGGAATTCCTGCGCTTCTACACACCGGCGGTCGGGGACGGCCGCACCGTCTCGGAGGACTGTGCGCTCGCGGGCACCGAGTTCAAGGAGGGCGACCGGGTGTGGCTGTCCTGGTCGATGGCCAACCGCGACCCGGCCCAGTTCCCCGACCCGCACCACATCGACCTGGCCCGCAAGCACAACCGGCACAACAGCTTCGGCCTCGGGATCCACCGCTGCATCGGATCGAACGTGGCACGGACGGTGTTCAAGCGGATGCTGCTCGCCGTACTCGACCGCATGCCCGACTACGTATGCAACCCGGACGGCACCGTGCACTACGAGACCATCGGGGTCATCAACGGGATGCGGCATCTGCCCGCCACCTTCGCACCGGGCGAACGGCTCGGTCCGGGGCTCGACGAGACACTGGAGCGGCTGCAGAAGGCGTGCGACGAGCAGCGGCTCGCGGAGCCGGTCACCGTACGCAGGTCCCGTGCGGAACTGGGCGGTTGAGGCCCGTGCCCGAGCAGAACGGCGAGGGCGTGCGTCCGCTGCCTTCACTCACCGACGACTCCGCGTTCTTCTGGACGTCCGGGGCGGACGGGCGGCTGCGCTTCCAGGAGTGCGGCGCGTGTGCCGCACTCATCCATCCGCCGCAGCCGGTGTGTTCGTACTGCCGCAGTCATGACACTCGCGTCACGGCGGTCTCGGGGTACGGCACCCTGGTCGGCTTCACCGTCAACCAGCACTTCGGCCTGCCGGGCCTGCCCGCCCCGTACGTCGTGGCGCAGGTGGCGATCGAGGAGGACCCGCGGGTCCGTCTGACCACGAACGCGGTCCAGTGCGATCCGCAGGACCTGACGCTCGGGATGCGGATGGAGGTCGTCTTCGAGCAGGTCGAGGATGTGTGGCTGCCGCTGTTCCGGCCTGTCCCGGAGCAGGGCGAGCCCACCGAACTGCCTGCCGACGAGACGGGCCCCGCCGAGATCACCCGGCTGATCCGGCCGCCGGTCCGGACCGCGCGCAAGTTCGAGGAACAGGCGGCGCTCACCGGGGCCGGTGCCTCGCGGATCGGGCGCCGCCTCATGGTGCCGCCGCTGGCCCTGACCGTCGAGGCCTGCGAACGGGCGGTCGCGGACGCCGGGCTGACGCTCGACGACATCGACGGGCTCGCCACCTACCCTGGCGCCGGCCCCTTCGGCGGCTTCGGGGAGGGCGGGACGACAGCCCTCGAATCAGCGCTGCGGATCCGCCCCACCTGGCACAACGGCGGTGGTGAGACCTTCGGCCCGGGCGGATCGCTGATCGCGGCGATGCTGGCGGTGGCGGGCGGGCTCGCCCGGCATGTGCTGTGTTTCCGTACGGTGTGGGAGGCCACGCACGGCGCACTCGTGCGCCAGGGCCGGCTCACGGCGGCGCTTCCCGCCAGGGTGGAGGGAACGGCCGCGTGGCGGATGCCGTTCGGCGCCACCTCCGCCGCGCACCTGCTCGCGCAGAACGCCCAGCGCCATATGCACCGTTACGGCACGACCCGGGAGACGCTCGGCTGGATCGCCCTCAACCAGCGCGCGAACGCCGCGCTCAACCCCGCGGCGGTCTACCGCGATCCGATGACCATGGACGACTACCTCACGGCCCGTCCCGTCACCAGCCCTTTCGGTCTCTACGACTGCGACGTGCCGTGCGACGGCGCGGTCGCCGTCGTGGTCTCCGCCGTCGACGCGGCCCGCGAGCTGCCCAGGCCGCCCGTCCTCGTCGAGGCGGTCGGTACGCAGATCGTCGAGCGCCTCGACTGGGACCAGTCCACCTCCACCCACGAGCCGCAGGTCCTGGGGCAGGCGGCCCATCTGTGGACCCGTACGGATCTGCGTCCGCAGGACGTGGACGTGGCGCTGCTCTACGACGGCTTCACCTTCAACTGCCTGTCCTGGATCGAGGCTCTCGGCTTCTGCGGCATCGGCGAGGCGAAGGACTTCCTCGACGGCGGCAAGAACATCGCCCGAGACGGGATCCTGCCGCTCAACACGCACGGCGGCCAGCTTTCGCACGGCCGCACCCACGGCATGGGCCTCGTCCACGAGGCGGTCACCCAACTGCGCGGCGAGGGCGGAGCGCGGCAGGTCGCGAACGCCCGGGTGGCCGTGGTGAGTTCGGGTGGTCTCACCCCCAGCGGCGTACTTCTGTTGAGGACGGACACGTGACCCCTTGCGACATCGAGTCCCCCGCGCAGCCGCACGGGGACGTCGTCGACGCCGACGGCGTCCCCCTGTCGGCGCTGGTGTGCGAGGTGCCCCGGCCGCGGGCCGTGGTGCTCGCCCTGCACGGCGGCGGCACCACCGCGAAATACTTCGACTGTCCCGGCCGTCCCGACCTGTCCTTGCTGCGCCTTGGCGCCGCGCTCGGATTCACGGTCATCGCGCTCGACCGGCCCGGATACGGAGCTTCGGAGGCGTACGCCGAGAAGGTCCGCGATCCGGCGCGCCGCGTGGACCTGGGCTTCGCGGCCGTCGAGGCGCTCCTCGCGCACCGGCCCGGCGGCGCCGGAGTCTTCCTGCTCGCGCACTCGGCCGGCTGCGAACTGGCCATGCGGATGGCAGCGGACGAGCGCGGCCGTGACCTCATCGGCCTGGAGATCGCGGGTACCGGCCTCGAACACAACCGGTCCGCCGTCGACACGCTCGACACGGCCGAGCGCGACGCCTGCGGACGGCCTCTGCGCCCGCGCGGGTTGCGCGAGGTGCTGTGGGGTCCCAGCCGGCTGTACGCCCCCGAGGTGTACGACGACGCGGCGATTGCGGGACCGTCCCCGCTCTACGAGGCGGAAGCGCGCCACTGGGTGGACGAGTTCCCCCAGCTGGCCGCCTTGGTCGGGGCGCCGGTCCAGGTAAGCCTCGGTGACCACGAGACGGTGTGGCGCTCGGGGCCCGCCGAACTCGACCGCCTTGCGGACCTGTTCACCGGTTCGCGTCGCGCCCGCTGGCACGAACAGGCGGGCGCTGGCCACAACTTGAGCCTTGGGCTCACCGCTCGCGCCTACCACCTGCGGGTGTTGTCTCTCGCGGAGGAGTGCGCGGTGCTGCGCGAGTCGGAAGAAGGACGGCGATGACCGGGGCCGAGTCGACGGCGGTGCTGCTGCTGCGGGTGGTCCTCGGAGTCACCATGATCGTCCATGGCCTCAACCACTGGCGGGGCGGCGGGAGGATCGCCGGGACGGCCCGCTGGTTCACCGGGCTCGGGCTGCGGCACGGGCGGTTGCAGGCCTGGCTGAGCGTGGTCACCGAGGTGGGCGCGGGGGCCCTGCTCGTGCTCGGGTTGCTCACGCCGCTGGCCGGCGCGGCCGTGATGTCGGTGATGCTCGTCGCCGGGTTGCTCGCGCACCGCCGCAACGGCTTCTTCGTGTTCAAGGACGGATACGAGTATGTACTCGTGCTCGCCGTGGCCTGCGTGGCGCTGGCGATGCTCGGCCCCGGAGACGTGTCGCTGGACGCCGCGGCCGGGATCGACATCGACGGCTGGGCGGGCGGGGGGCTCGCGGCGGGGGTCGGAGCGGCGGGGACGGCGGGGCTGCTCGCGGCCTTCTGGCGGCCGGGCGCACAGCTGCCGGAGGCGACAGCCGACGAGGCAGCTGATGGGCCACTCGGCGAGGCACCGAATGGGCCACGCGCCAAGACACCCCATGCGACTCCCGCCGAGACACCCGATACGCCGCCCGCCAAGGCACCTGATGCGACCCGGGCCGAGACACCGCAAGAGTCACCCGACGAAGGGCAGGAACCATCGTGACGCACGTCGGATTCATCGGTCTGGGCAGCCAGGGCGCCCCCATGGCCCGCCGCATCATCGACGCCGGCTATCCCACGACGTTGTGGGCGCGCCGCTCGGCAACGCTCGCGCCGTTCGCGGACACCCCGGCGAAACGGGCCGCATCGCCCGTCGAACTCGCCGCCGACTGCGACCTGGTGTGCGTGTGCGTCGTCGACGACACCGACGTGGAGCACGTGATCCTCGGCGAGCACGGGGTACTGGCCGGACTCCGCAAGGGCGGGGTGATCGCGGTGCACAGCACGGTCCATCCCGACACCTGCCGCCGCCTGGCGGAACAGGCGCGTACGCGCGGTGTCGAGGTGATCGACGCACCGGTCAGCGGCGGCGGACCGGCCGCCGAGGCAGGCAGGCTCCTCGTCATGGTGGGCGGGCAGAATCCGACGTTCGCGTTCTGCCGCCCGGTGTTCGAGACCTTCGGCGATCCGGTGGTCCATGTCGGTCCGCTGGGTTCGGGACAAACGGCGAAACTGCTCAACAACGTACTGTTCACGGCCCACTTGGCCACGGCCGCTGACACGCTCGCGCTCGGGAACGAGCTGGGCCTGGACGCGGGTCGGCTCGCGGAGGTGCTCGGCCATGGCAGCGGCGCGAGCTTCGCGCTAGGACGGGTGGCCGCGGCGGGCGGCACCCTGACGGCGCTGGCGGGCCGCGCCGGCCCGTTGCTACGCAAGGACGTCCGGCTCCTGGCACAGCTCGTCGGACGAGTCGAAAGCGCCACGCTCACGGCCGCCGACGACGCCTTGGGCCGCATGGAACATCCTCGTTGACATCGAAAGACGGTACGTCATGCACGAACCCCCGTTGATTTACGTTGCGTTGAGGTGTCAACGCTCCGGCTCGGTCCTCGCCCTCCGCCTGTCCGGCCGGGCGACACCCAGTGCCCCAACGGGCGATCGGCGCGGCGCTCGAGTCAGCCCAGGCCGATCCTGAAGTGCGTGCCCTGCTGCTCGCCGACTGCACGGAGTCGGACCTCGGCAACCGGGTGACCGAGGGCCACCCGCGACGACGCCCGGACGGCCGCGTATCTCCGACTGCTCGCGGGCCGTACGCCGTTGCCGGTGGCCGGAACCGCGACGTGCGTCATCTCGGGCAGCGGTCTCGAACTCCTTCCTGGCTGCCACGTCATCGTGGCATCCACAGCCGCACGGTCTTCCTGTCCGCAGCTGCGCCAAGGCGTGATTCGCGTACAAGGCGGGGCCCTTCTGGGCGCACGGGTACCGATGGGTGCCGCACTGGAACTGCTACTGACCGGAGACTCGGTCGACGCGCAGCGCGCCCCTCCAACTCGGCCTCGTCAACCGCGTCGTATCGCCCGACGCCGTGGAGTCGACGGGGTTCACGCCGGCCGCGCGGATCGCCGAAGGCTCCGCCCACGGACTTGCCGCCGCCAGGGATCTCGTACGCCTCGCCGCCACCGCCCCTTCACTGGAGGCGGCGCGGTGCGAGGCCCGGCGGGAGCGTGGGGGCCGCTCCTGAGCGGGGCCCCGATTCACGTCGGGACTCTGGAGTTCCTTCCAGGCGGGTATTAGATTTCCTATTTAGAGAATTGCATTTTCATCGAGTACACGACGCAGGAGGCGGGATGCCTGTCCACGGAAACGATCCAGGCGAACCGGGCCGCGCACGGCGACGCCTGTTGATCGACGGACGACTCGTCGACACCAAGGAGCACTTCGAGAGCCTCAACCCGGCCACCGGCGCCGTACTCGGCCATGCGCCCGACGCCACACCCGCCGACGCCGAGGCCGCGATATCCGCCGCACACCGTGCGTTCGACACCACCGACTGGGCCACGGACCGGGACCTGCGCATCCGCTGCCTCGACCAGCTGCACCAGGCTCTGCTCGACCATGTGGAGGAGCTGCGCGAGCTGACCATCGCCGAGGCCGGTGCCACGCGCATGCTTACCCATGGCGCTCAACTCGAGGATCCCATAGGCATCGTGCGCTACTACGCGGACCTGTTGCGCACCTACGCCTTCACCGAGGACCTGGGCGAGGTCGAGAAGCACGGTCAGCGCCACCACCGCTGGCTGGAGAAGGAGGCGGTGGGCGTGGTGGCGGCGATCCTGCCGTACAACTACCCCAACCAGTTGGCCCTCGCCAAGCTCGCCCCCGCCCTCGCGGCCGGCTGCACGATCGTCCTCAAGGCTGCCCCCGACACCCCGCTGATCACCCTGGCGCTCGGCGAGTTGATCGCCGAGCACACCGACATCCCGCCCGGCGTGGTCAACGTCCTGTCCTCGTCCCGCGCGGACGTCGGCGAGGTGCTCACCACGCACGCGGACGTCGACGCGGTCAGCTTCACCGGATCCACCGCGACCGGCCGCCGCATCATGGCCGCGGCGAGCGAGACGGTGAAGAAGGTCTTCCTCGAACTCGGCGGCAAGTCCGCGATGGTGGTCCTGGACGACGCCGACTTTACGGTGAGCGCCCAGTTCGCCGCCTACATGATCTGCGTGAACGCGGGCCAGGGCTGCGCGCTGACCTCCCGCCTCCTTGTCCCGCGCTCCCGCCACGATGAGATCGTCGAGTTGATCGCCGGCCACTTCGCCCGCATCCGCCCCGGCGACCCGTCGCACCCGAAAACGTATCTGGGCCCGCTGATCAGCGCCAAACAGCGCGACAAGGTGGACGGCATGGTGCAGCGGGCCGTCGCCGACGGCGCAAAACTCATCACCGGCGGCGAACGCGTCGACCCCGGCTTCTTCTACGCGCCGACGCTGCTCGCCGGGGTCGACCCGGACAGCGAGATCGCGCAGGAGGAGGTGTTCGGACCGGTGCTCGCCGTCACCCCCTACGACGACACCCAGGGCGACGACGACGCCGTACGGATCGCGAACAACTCGGTGTACGGCCTGTCGGGCGCCGTGCACAGCCGCGATCAGGAGCGGGCGGTGCGGGTCGCGCGCCGCATCCGCAGCGGCACGTTCAGCATCAATGGCGGCAACTACTTCCACCCGGACGTGCCCTTCGGCGGCTACCGCCAGTCCGGCATCGGCCGCGAGAGCGGAGTGGCGGGCATGGAGGAGTTCCTCGAGACCAAGGCGTTCGGCGCGCCCGTGGTCGCAGGGGTGGACGCATGAGCGCCACAGGACCCCTGGAAGGGATCCGAGTCGTCGAAGTCGCCATGTACGGCTTCGTTCCCTCCGCAGGGGCGGTGCTCTCCGACTGGGGCGCCGATGTCGTCAAGGTCGAGCACGCGGTGACCGGCGACCCGCAGCGCGGACTGCGCCAGACCGGCGCGATGCGCGTCGAGGGCGACCCGAACCCGAACATCGAGCACGCCAACCGCGGCAAGCGCAGCATCGGTCTCGACATCGCGCGCCCCGAGGGCATGGAGGTGCTGCGCCAACTCATTGCACGCGCCGACGTGTTCCTCACGAGTCTGCTGCCCGCCGCCCGCCGCAAGCTCGGCATCGAGGTGGCCGACGTGCGCGCGATCAACCCGGGCATCGTGTACGCGCGCGGCAGCGCACTGGGCCCGCGCGGCCCGGAGGCCGAGCGCGGCGGCTACGACATGACGGCCTTCTGGGCCCGCGCCTCCACGGCAGCGAGCATCACCCCGGCCGGCATGGAGGGCATCGTCTCCGCGCCGGTGCCCGCGTACGGGGACACCATCTCGGGCACGAACCTGGCCGGCGGCATCGCGGCAGCGCTGCTCAAACGCGAGCGAACGGGCGAACCCTCGGTCGTGGACGTGTCGTTGCTCGGCAGCGGGGTGTGGGCGATGGGCCACGGCATCGCGCTGTCCCTGCACCTCAAGCAGGCATGGGAGATGGCACCGCCGGGCGTGCACAACTCACCGGTCAACCCACTGACCGGCCTGTACCGCACAGCCGACGACCGCTACCTGTCCCTGGTGATGCTGCAGCCCGCGAAGTACTGGGCTGAGATGTGCCGCCATATCGACCGTCCCGAGCTGGCCGACGACCCGCGCTTCGCCACGTCCCAGACCATCGCCGAGCACACGGCCGAGGCTGTGGCACTCCTGCGAGAGGTCATCGCGACGCGCACCCTGGCCGAGTGGTCCGAACGGTTCGCCACCTTGACCGGGCCCTGGGCTCCAGTCCAGGACTCACTCCAGGTCGGCGACGACGCACAAGTACGGGCGAACGAGTACCTCGTACAGGCCGGCGAGCTCCAACTCGCCTCGAATCCCGTGCAGTTCGATGTCGCGTCCCCCGCACTGCGCCCGGCCCCGGAGTTCGCCGCACAGACGGAGGAGATCCTGCTCGAACTGGGTCTGGACTGGGAGCGGATCGCCGCGCTCAAGGAGGCTTCGGCGGTCACGTGAGACCGCGCAGGGGCGCGCTCCCGACCAAAAATCCGGGAGCGCGTCCGGCCCTATTCCGGCAGATCCGAACCGTCCAGGGTGATCGACCGCAGCAGGAGGTCCGCGTACTGGCGCAGCCGGCCCGTCATGTCGTACGCGTCCGGGCCGAGAGCACACTGGAGCTGCAAGCCGTCCATGACGGCGGCGAGGATCGAGGCAACCCTGGCTGCGAAGTTCCAGGAGGAATGGGCGGAAGCCAAGGCCTCGGCCGGGGCAGGGCGGTGACGGTAACGCCCACGGGCGGGAGCTCATCCCGGCACCGGACACGCGCCGCAGCGCCGGTGTGCTCATAGACCACCCTGCCCGCGCCAGTTGCGCCTGCCCGGTGCGGCGCGGCGAACACCAGGTTCGTACACGAGAGCCGTCAAGGCTCCTGAAAGGGCTACTGCAATGAGATTTCTCCTCCTGGGCGCCACCGGCGCGACCGGCGGCCTCTATGCGGACGCGGCCACCGCCGCCGGACACGAGGCGGTCGCCTTCGTACGCGACCGGCCAAGCTCGCCCGGCGCGAGCGGGTGAACGCGTCGCCGGTGACGTCCGGAACGCCGAGGCGCTGGCCGAGGCCATGCGCGGCGTGGACGCGGTGGTCAGCACCCTCGGGATCGGCAAGGCCAAGGACCCCGCGAACCTGATCACCGACACCACGCGCGCGCTCGTCCGGGCCGCCGAGGCCATGGGCACCAAGCGAGTAGTGGTCATGTCGGCGTTCGGCGTCGGCGACTCCCCGGCGAAGGCCTCCGGCGTCCTCCGGTTCCTCGGACAGGCGCCCCAAACGAACGGTGATCAGACGGTGGGGACGACGCCACTCTCCTCAATGACGACCTTCGTTGCAGTGCACAGGGCGATCGCATGGCGGACCCGGGTCGTGATGTTGGGGGCGCTGTCGTTGAGCGCCCGGTGCACCAACGTGCTGCGGGCGTCTTCGGGGACGGCGACCAAGCGCCCGAGGTCCTCGCCTTCGGCAGCCAGCTCGTGCTCGTGCCGTTTGCCCCGGTAACGCTCCGCGACTGTTCCCCAAGATCTGTGCCGGAGCCGAGAACTGACACCGTTTGTCTGGGAGTTTGGGCACACTTGTTGATCAGAGGGGTGTGAAATGTCGACGAGAACTGACACCACGACCGCGCCTTTGCCCGCCCACCCCCGGGGCGATGACGCTACGTCAGACTTAGGCGATGAGCCGGGCAGTCAGTGCATGGGTCACTTCAGGTGGGGACTTTCTCGGCGCCACCGGGCCGTTTCCCGTGGACGTCCCGTGGTGGTCGGAGGTCGAGCCGGTCATCGCGCGTCTTCACCACACGCTCGGCGTTCCGGTCATGGTGCTGCGCTTGCTGGACGTCGAGGGCGGAGACGGAGCCCGCGACGGCCATGTCACCTACCACGTAGAGGCGCTGCGCCGCCCAACGCCGGGCCTGCTGATGCATGGTCCCCTCGCCGACAGCCTGCTGAAGCTGACCGGGCATGAGGACCTACGCGCCCCGTGGGCCCGGGCAGACGGTCTGCGGGAGATCCTCGGCTGGGCGTCCGACACACTGGCCGCGGCCGGCCGTCCGGTGACCGGGCCGGTCGAGCAGCGAAGAACATGGAATCTGGCCGGGCTGTTCCTCCTGCCCACGGGCCAGGGCCCCGTCTGGTTGAAGACCACACCGCACTTCGCCTCCGATGAAGCCGCCGTCATCTCCGCGTTCGCCCGGGTCGACCCGGGCCTCGTCCCGACGGTCGTGGGGGCCGGAGTGCGGAGGATCCTGCTGGAACACCTGCCCGGCGAGGACTGCTGGGATGCCTCCCCTGAAACCATCACCAGCGCCGTGAGCCGCCTTGTAGCCGCCCAGGCCGCCGTAGCCGGCCTCCCGGAAGACCGCCCGCGCGGGCTGCGGAACCGGCGGACGTCCGTCATCGCGGCCCAGGTCCGCGATCTTCTCGAGGGAGAGGTTGCCCGCGAACTGTCTTCGGAAGAACTGGCCGCCACCCGCGAACTGCTCGCCCGCTGGCCCATGCTGGACGACTGCGGCCTGCCGGACACCATCGTGCACGGCGATTTCCACCCCGGTAACTGGCGCAGTGACGGCGGCCCTCCGGTCGTCATCGACTTCGCCGACGCCCACTGTGGCAACCCGGTACTGGACGGTTTGCGAGCGTACGACTACCTGCCCGAAGCCAAGCGGCCCACTGCCGCCCGGGCCTGGATCGACGCCTGGGAAAGGCACCTCCCCGGCTGCCAGCCAAGACATGCGCTGGCCATCGCGGAACCCCTCGCCCACTTGTCCTACGCCCTGCGCTACCAGGAGTTCCTTGACGGCATCGAACCGTCCGAGAAGGTCTACCACCTCGGCGATCCCGTCGCCGTCATCCGCCACGCCCTGCGGTGCGCGAGCGCGCCGAACCCGCACTTCGCAGCGCAAGACCTCCGGTCGGGCCTTGAATGAATGCCTCGCTCGCGCGGCGGCTGGTCCATACCGCCCTGCCTGTCGGTGCGCCGTCTTGATCTTCCGGTTTGGGGACGCCGAGGTGTGTGGTGTGGTCGGCGAGATCGTTGAGGGTGGTCGGTTCCGTCTCGGTGCCTAGGGTGACGGACGCTGGCAGTTCAGCGGGCCGGACCGTAGGCGGTGGTGAGGGATGCGGCGAGGTCGGCGATCAGGTCCTCGCGGGACTCGAGACCAAGGGCGAGCCTGATCAGGCCGTGTTCCTGGAAGACTGGAGCGAACGCGGCAGAGGGGCCATCGGGGTACTGCTCGTAGGCAACGAGAGTCTCGTCGTGCCCCAAGGAGACCGCGGAGGTGATGACGCGCAGGTCGTTGACGAACCGCAGGCGGTTCTCGTGCGTGCCGGCGAGGGCGAACGAGACGATCCCGCCGAACCCGCCGGTGAACTGGGTGGCCGCTGCGGCGTGCTGACCGTGGCCGGCCAGCCCCGGGTAGGCGACGTGGGCGACGCGCGGGTCCGCGTCGAGGAACTCTGCGACGGCCTGGGCGTTCTCGCACTGCCGCTGGAGTCGCAGCGGCAGGGTGGTCGAACCCCGCATGATGAGCCAGGCGTTGAACGGTGAGATGGCCCCGCCGATGTGGAACATGGCACCGGTGCGCGTCTCCTCGACGACGGCGCGGTTCCCGATGACGACGCCGCCCATCGCGTCGCCGTGGCCGTTGTAGTACTTGGTGAGCGAGTGCATGACCAGGTCCGCACCGTGGTCGAGCGGACGCATGAGGGGCGGCGGCGTGAAGGTGGAGTCGATGGTGAGCAGGGCCCCGGCATCGTGGGCGATCTGTGCCAGGGCCGAGACGTCGGCGACCCGGAGGTCGGGGTTGGCGATGACCTCGGTGTGGACGAGTCGGGTGGTGGGTCGTACAGCGGTGCGGACGGCCTCCAGGTCGGTGATGTCCACGAAGTCGACCTCGATGCCGAGCTTGGCCGGGAACAGGTTGCCGAAGAGTCGTGCGACGCGCATGTAGACGACGTTGGAGACGATGGCGTGGTCGCCGGGGTTGAGGATGGTGAAGAACGCGGCGTGCAGGGCGGCCATGCCCGTGCCGAACACCGCGGCGGCCTCGCCGTGCTCGAGCTTGGCGAGCTTCTGCTCGAGCCCTCGCTGGTTCGCTCCGTGCTCGCGCGTGTAGACGAGGCCCTCGAAGTCGGGGTCATCGATCGTGGTCGGATCCGTGGGCAGGCGGTAGGAGTTCGCCATGATGATCGGGGTGCGGATCGCGCCCGTGGTCTCGTCGGCCTGGTTGCCGCCGTGCACGGACCACGTGTTGCCCGTCAGGCTGTCGTAGTCGTGCTTGTCCGGCCGGGTGATGGGTGTACGGGTGCTCTGGTCGGTGGTCATGGTCTGCCTTCGAGTTCGTGGGCGGGTGCATGCGAGAACAGGCCGCCCGATTCAGTCGCAGGGCCTTCGTGTGTGGGACGGGGAACGTCAGGCGGGCAGTCGGCCGTCCCCGTAGGTGGCCCGGATGTCACTGACGACGATGCGGTAGCCGTCGTACCAGCGCTGCACCTGACCCTTGGCCTCTCGGTGCTGCGGGAATCGGCCCAGTTGCGCCACGGACTCCGGGTCGGCGAAGTAGTAAATCGCGTTGACCACATCGCCCTCGGGCGCCACCCACTTCTCGACCCTGTCGAATCCGGGCAGGCTGCGCGCGTACTCGTCGATGTCCTGGTCGAGGCGGTGGAAGTCGTCGTCGTAGGTACCGGGCTTGAAGATGAACTGGCAGCAGATCACGGGTGCTCCTGGGGTGGTGGGGCTCAGACTGCGCGGGGGGCGACTCGGATGTCGCGGCTGATGCGCTGCAGATGGCCGGTGAGGTCGTCGTCGGCCGTGGCGAGCGCGCCGTCGGACATCGATGCGGGCGTCGAGAACGAACAGAGCGGACGTGGTGTCCGGGTTGAGCTGTGTAGGTCGTCCGTGACAGTGCCAACGGCGGCACGTCACTCCCTGAGCGTCGTACCCCGACCCCATGGCACGCTTCAACCGTGGCGGGCCGGCGTACCGGTCGAGGTCCTCGCCTCCCAGCGGAACTTGGTGGATGACGCTGATCGCGTTGTGGATGTTGGTGAGACCGTTGACCTGCGCAAGACCGGTACTGGCGCGACGCAGGAGCGCTTCGAGGCTGTTGCGGGTGCGCTGCGGTTTGGCGCCGAAAGCGCGGTAGGCGTCGTGCCACGCGGCGACATGGGGAACCCCTTCGGCGGAGCCATTCGCCAGGAGGTCGCTCGCCGCGGGCCTCGGCTCGATCGAGCGAGGAGTGCTTCGGTGGCGTCGTCACCCTGGTGGCCCGGGGCGATGCCATCGACTGCGATGAGGAGGGGCGCGGCAGTCCGGCCGGAGGGTGGTCACGGCGGGGCAGGTCCGTGCCCGGCGAGGAAGAACCCGATCGAGGCTTGTCCGGTCAGTCATGGCTCGCCTCCGACTTCCCGTCGGCGCCCACACCGGGTTCGAACACCGTGAGGGAGAAGCGCGCCTCCTCGGACCCCTCGTTCGCGTACGAGTGGGCGACGTCGCCGGCGAAGGAGATGGCGTCACCGACCTCCAGGATTTCCACCTGACCGGCGACCTCAACGGTGACCGAGCCCTCGTGCACCTGGAGGATCTCCTTGGTCCCCTGGACGTGCGCCTCGCTGTCGTGCCTGTCCCCAGGGGCGAGGGTCCAGTCCCACAGCTCCAGCACGTCCGGCGGCGCGGTGCCGGCCAGAAGGACCCCACGACCACCGCCCGGGCCGGTCCACAGTGCGGCGCCGTCACCGCTGCGCACGACCTTCACCCGTTTCGTCTGCGGGACCGCCACGAGTGCTTGCAGGCCGATGCCGAGCGCGTCGCTGATGCGCAGCAGGGTTGTCACGCTGGGATTGGCGGTTCCCTGCTCGACGTTGATGATCATGCGACGGCTCAGCCCGGCCATCTCCGCGAGCCGGTCGAGAGTCCACTCGCGCCCCTGACGCTCGGCGCGCACCGTGGCGCCGATCGCAGCCGACAACTCGCTGGCACTGCTGTTCATGAAGTGCAGCATAGTGCATTCTCAGTGCAACGCGATGACGATCTGGGACCTCCCCGCATGACCGCCACTCCGACCAGCCCCGCGACCGGCACCGGCCGCCGCCGAGGCTCAAAGCGCTGTCGACAGAAGATCCGGACGCACTGCGCTCCATCTCCCGGCGCGCGTCTGGCTCTCGGTCGCCATCGTCGACGCGGCGAACCGGGGCCGGCCCAACAGCAGTGGGGTCAAGGGTGGCGGACACCAGGCGTCCTCGGCGTCGATGGTCGACATCATGGTCGCGCAGCGGTTCCACACTCTGCGCCACTCCCGCCGTGTCTCGGTAAAGCTGCACGCCTCCCCGGTCCTGCACGCCGTCAACTACTCGTTCGGCGACCTCGACCCGCCTACCTGACGACACCGCGCGCAAAAGGCGGGCTGCAGAGCTACCCCGGCCGGCTGAAGGACCCGGACACCGTCGACTTCTCCACCGGCTCGGTCGGCGTCGGGGCCATATGGGCACTGTGGGCAGCCGTCGCGCACCGCTACACCCGCTCCCCCCTCCCGGGCACCCAAGACGTTGCCGCGGTACTGGATCTGGCGGAGGCCCTGTCTGAGGGTGCGCGTCAGGTGGTTGGGGTCGGTGAAGGCGGTGTTGGCCTGGCTGCTGGGCGACGGCCGAGCAGCAGCCCGCCGGCGACCAGGGCCGAGGCGAGACCGAGGAGACCGACGGCGTGGGCCATGCTGCCGGTGACCGATTCCAGGCCGATCAGGACGAGCGGGCTGATGAACTCGCCCGCGAAGAAGGCGGCCGTCCACAGTCCGGTGCCGCGGCCCCGGTCGGCGTAGCTGAGCCTGGACATCGCGATGGTCAGCAGCGAGGGCAACAGCACGCCGGTGCCGAGGCAGTTGAGCACGGCGCCGACGACCACGACCACCGGACTGTTCGCCAGGGCGATCACCACGAAACCGGCCCCGCACAGAGCGAAGACCAGGGGCAGCCTGCCGGCCGGGCCGCCGGACAGTCTGGTGAAGGCGATGGAACCGACTACGGTGGCGGCGCTGGCGACCGCGGTTGCCAGGCCGATGACGCCGGTGGACTTCACGCCCAAATCGTCGAGCAGGTAGGACATCTCGACGGGCACGGTGTAGAAGACCATCGCACCGAACACGGTGAGTGCGCAGATGCCCGCCATCCGGCGAACGGGGAACGGTCTCTTCTCGCCCTCGGGTTCTTCGGCCTCCTCGACGCCGGTCGGCCTGGGCTTGGACAGGGTGATCGCCATGGCGGGGGCCAGCAGCAGGCCCACGGCGTAGATCCAGAAGGGTGCGCGCCAGCCCGCCGAGCCGAGGGCGCCGCCGATGACGAAGAACGCGGTGGCGGAGATGGAGGCGCACATGGTCTGCAGGGCCAGGTAGCGTTCGCGCGTTCGGCCGCTGTAGTAGTCGCCGATCAACGTGGTGCAGCAGGTCATGATGGCCGCCTCGGCGATGCCGACCAGCACCCGGCTGATCACGATGGCACCGAGCGAGTCCAGCCACAGCGGGGCGGTACCGAGCAGCGCGTACAGCAGCGTCGCCGCGGCCAGCAGCCGTACCCGGCCGAGGCGGTCCACGATGACGCCCGCGAAGGGGGCGAGCAGTGCGAGCGCGAGCGCGGGGATGGTCAGGACGACCGGGACGAGGGTTTTCACTCCAGGCACGGTCGCGAAGTGTTCCTGCATCTTCGGCAGGACCGGCGCGAGGAGGACGGCGCCCAGCACCGGCAGACAGCTGCCCGCCATCAGGAGCACGGCGCGCAGCGGCCCCGCGTTCTGGGTATTCGGGCTGAGGCTGTCGGCCGGCGCGGGCGGGGAAACGGGTCTGGACATGCCAACTCCACGTGTGGTGGCAGGGGTGCGGCGCAGAACCGCTGCGGCTTGGCCACGCAGCGGGGCACCGGCACACCAGAGGGGACACGCCCGGGACAGCGGGCGTCGGGGACTGCCCCGACTATGAGCCAGGCCGTTCCCGGCGACTAGCCCTCACGTGATCACACTGCCGGATCCTCGCCATCCGTGCCGCGGATGGGGTCTGCCCCCATGGCCGACCCCACGCGGGCGGCCGTGGTCCGCAGCCAGATGTGCCCGGCGTCGTGGGTGTGGACGGGGTGCCACCAGAGCGCCTCGCGCAGGGGGACCGTCTCGTACGGCGGCGTCATGATCCGTACCGGTGCGGTGCCGCGCAGGCGTTCGGCGAGGAGTGCCGGGACGAGGGCGATCCGGTGGGTGCCGGCGACCAGGAAGGGCAGCACCGTGAAGCTGTCGACGGAGACACTCACCCGCGGTTCGATGCCGAGCATGCCGAGCTGGTGGACCGCCGGGGTGTCGTAGGCGCGCAGGTATGTCACCCATGGCAGGCGCGCCAGGTCGTCGCGGGAGAGGCGGTCGCCCACCTCGGGGTTGTCCTCGGCGACGAGGAAGACCCAGCCGTCCTCGTACAGCTCCGTGGCGGGGAAGTCGCTGATGATGCCGTGCGGCATGATCACGCCGTCCAGGCTGCTCAGCACGGCACCGGCCACCTCGGTGATGCGGGGCGGGATCTGGACGAAGCGCACGCGGACGCCGGGCGCCTCGCGGTCGAGGATCCGGGTGAGCTCGGCCCCGAAGACGGCCACCGAGTAGTCGCTGACGCCGAGGCTGAATTCGCGGGACTCCGTCGCCGGATCGAAGTCGGCCTGGCTGGTGAAGAGGCGTTCCAGCAGGTCGCAGACGGTGGAGGTGCGGTCCAGCAGGACTTGGCCGAGGGCCGTCAGTTCGTAGTTGCCGCCGACCCGGGCGAGCAGGTCGTCGTCGAAGTGCCGGCGCAGCCGGGCGAGCGCGCCGCTCATCGCGGGCTGGCTCAGACCGATGCGGCGGCCGGCCCTGGTGACGTTGCGCTCCTCCAGCAGGGCGCGCAGGGCGACGACCAGATTGAGATCAAGGCTTGCCAGGTTCACGGCGGCACTCCAGCGTGCGATGGCGTCGGCGGGATAAGCCCGACGGATGACAGTCATCCAGATAATCGATTTCCCTTATCCCAAGGGCTGCGGCCAGATTAGTCCCATCGCAATCAGGAGGACACGTTCGTGAAACCCGCAGCCACCACGTCCGTCCCTTTCGCCGGACCTTTCGCCCTCGGCACCCTCTCCGCCCCCGAGGGGGTACCGTTCCCCGCTCTCGTCACGCCGGACGGCCTCGCCCTCGACCTGCGTGCGGCCCTCGGCGAGCACGAACTGACGATCCGCGCGCTCCTGGAACGCTGGGAGGAGGCCGGTCCCCGACTGCACGTCCTCGCGAGCGACGGCGAGGCAGCCTGGCAGCCCCTCTCGGGTCTGCGGGTGCACGCTCCGGTGGAGCCCCGGCAGGTCTTCCAGTCGGGGGCGAACTACCGGCAGCACGTGATCGACCTGGAGGTCGCTCACCGTGCGCCCGATGATCCGCGCACCGTCGAGGAGGCGAGGGCGGAGATCGCCGCGCTCATGGACCGGCGGGCGGCCGAGGACCTGCCGTACGTGTTCATCGGCCTGCCCAGCGCGATCACCGGGCCGTACGACGACGTACACCTTCCCGACTGGGCCGAAAAGCCGGACTGGGAACTGGAGTTGGCGGCCGTCATCGGCAAACCCGCCTACCGGTTGTCCACGGACGAGGCGCTGGAGTACGTCGCCGGCTACACCATCGCCAACGACCTCACCGACCGTGCCACCGTCTTCCGCCGGGACATGCCCGCCATCGGCACCGACTGGCTGCGCAGCAAGAACGCCCCCGATTTCACCCCGCTCGGCCCGTGGATCGTGCCCGCCGAGTCGATCGCCGACCCCGGCGACCTGAGGGTCACGCTCAAACTCAACGGCGACACCATGCAGGACGAGTCCACCAAGGACATGCTCTTCGGAGTGGCCAGGCTGGTGTCGTACATCTCCCGGACTTCCCGACTACTGCCCGGCGACCTCGTGTTGACCGGCAGCCCGGCCGGCAACGGCATCCACTGGGGGCGGCTGCTGCGCGACGGCGACGTCATGGAGGGGTCCATCACGGGTCTCGGCGTGCAGCGCACCCGATGTGTGTCCGAGGAGACGGGTTCATGAACCGGAACGACCCCGAGGGCGCGATCGCCGAGGCCGCCAAGAGGTACTCCAACTGGGGCCGCTGGGGCGAGGACGACGTCCTCGGCACCCTCAACTTCCTCGACGAGAGCAAGCGACGCGAGGGCGCCGCCCTCGTCCGGCGGGGCGCCAGTTTCTCGCTGTCGCAGCGGTTCGACATGGACGGCCCGCAGAAGGGCTGGCGGCGCCGCACCAACCCGGTGCACACCATGCTCGACACCGGCACCGACGCCGCCCTCGGCAACCAGGGCTTCCCGCACGGCATCGGCGGCGCCGACGACGTGATCGCGATGCCCCTGCAGTGCTCGACCCAGTGGGACGGGCTCGGGCACATCTTCGACCACGGCAAGGCGTGGAACGGCCGGGCGGCCGAGAAGGTCGTCACCTCCGACGGTGACCTCGTCACCGGCATCGAGCACATGGCGCCGCACGTCGCCGGGCGCGGTGTACTGCTGGACGTAGGCCAAGTCCACGGGTCGAACGGTGAGTTGCCCGACGGATTCGCCGTCACCGAGGAGCACCTCACCCAGGCCGCCGCCGCCCACGGGGTGCGGGTGGGCCGCGGGGACATCGTCGTCGTACGTACCGGACAGCTCAGCCGGGTCCGCCGCGACGGCTGGGGCGACTACGCGGGCGGCGCGGCACCGGGCCTGTCGTTCACCACGGCCGACTGGCTGCATCGCACGGAGATCGCCGCGATCGCCACCGACACCTGGGGCTTCGAGGTCCGGCCCAACGAGTTCGAGCACGCCTTCCAGCCGCTGCACCAGGTCGTCATCCCCAACATGGGCCTGCTGATCGGAGAGATGTGGGACCTCGACGCGCTCGCCGCGGACTGCGCGGCCGACGGCGTGTACGAGTTCTGGCTCACCGCCGCACCCCTCCCGATCACCGGAGCCGTCGGCTCTCCCGTCAACCCGATCGCCGTCAAGTAGCCCTCGCCCGGAGCAACCAGAGGAACACCCTCGCCCGGAGCAACCTGAGGACAAAGGACTTCCCTATGAGAACACCCCGCACCGTCCTGGTCGTCGGCGGCGGATCGGCCGGCAACGCCGTCACCATCCTGCTCCGCCGCGCCGGACTGACCGTCGACCTCATCGAGGCCAAGGAGGACTGGAACGCCACCGCGGGTTCCGGCATCACCGTCCAGGGCAACGCCCTGCGGGTCCTGCGCGAACTGGGCGTGTGGGAGCAGGTGCGGGCCTCCGGGTTCGGCTTCGGATCGCTCGGCATCACCGGCCCCGACGGCACCGTCCAGCACGTAGTCGAGGACATCCGCACCGGCGGCGACGACCTGCCCGCCACCGTCGGCATCCAGCGCCCGCAGTTGCAGTGCATCCTCATCGACGCCGTCCGGGCGAGCGGCGCCTCGGTGCGGCTCGGCACCCGCGCCGAGAGCTTCGACCAGGACGCCGACGGCGTGCGGGTGCGTTTCACCGACGGCACCGAGGGCCGCTACGACCTGGTGATCGCCGCGGACGGCATGGGATCGAGCACACGGGCCGCGATCGGCATCACCGACCGTCCCGTGCCGACCGGTATGGCCATCTGGCGCATCGCCGCTCCTCGTCCCAAGGGCCTGGAGCGCACCGACCTCGCCTACGGCGGCCCCGCCTACATCGCCGGCTACTGCCCCACCAGCCAGAACACCATCTACGCCTACGCGGTCGAGGCCAACCGCGATCGCGCGTCCATACGCCCCGAGAGCTACGCCGACGAGATGCGCAGCCTCGTGCTGGGGTACGGCGGTCACTGGACCGAGATCGTCAAGCACATCGACGATCCGGCGAAGGTCAACTACACGTGGTACCACCGGCTGTTGGTGGAAGGCTCCTGGCACCGCGGACGGGTCGTGCTGATCGGTGACGCGGCCCACAGCTGTCCGCCCACTCTGGCTCAGGGCGCCGCGATGTCCCTGGAGGACGCGCTGGTCCTCGCCGAGCTGCTCACCGGCACCGACGACTGGGACGACCAGCTGTTCCAGACGTACTACGAGCGCCGCATCTCGCGGGTGCGCCCGGTGGTGGACGCCTCCATGCAGATCGGGCAGTGGCAGCTCGACGGGGTGCGTGACGCCGATGTGCCCGGCCTGGTCAACCGCATGTCGACCATGCTCAGGGACCTGCCGTGACCACCCACCCGCAACCCGGCCAGCAGCCCACGACAAGCACCGACCCGTACCCCTGGCCGACGGTCGATGTGCACGCCCACGTCCTGCTGCCCGCGATCGAGGCGCTGGTGGACGGCTCGGCAGGCCTCGCCGAGGCGAGGGCGCTCGACGCCCGCCGCAACGGACCGGCCGCTCTCGCCGTCAACGGGCCCATGGTGCGCGAGCGGATCCCCCGGCTCATCGACGCCGATGTGCGGCTGGCCGCGATGGACGCCCAGGGCGTCGATGTGCAGCTGGTCAGCCCGTCCCCGTCGCACTACCACCACTGGACGGACGAGGCGACCGCCGACAAGGTGTCCCGGCTGGCGAACGAAGGCACGGCAGCGCACTGCTCGGCCGCACCGGACCGGCTCAAAGGGCTGGGTCTGGTCCCCTTGCACCACCCCGGCCTGGCCGTCCCGGCACTCGAACACGCCCTGGAACAAGGCCTGTTGGGCGCCGAAATATCCAGCCACGCTCCGGGCCGCGAGCTGTCCGACCCCGCCTACGAGCCCTTCTGGCGGCGGGCCGAGGAAACCGGCGCGGTGCTCTTCCTGCACCCGTTCGGCTGCACCCTCGACGAGCGGCTGGACCGGTGGTACCTGTCCAACACCGTCGGCCAGCCCACCGAGAACGCCGTCGCGCTGTCCCACCTCATCTTCTCCGGGGTCCTGGACCGCCATCCGGGACTGAAACTGATCGCGGCGCACGGCGGCGGCTACCTCCCCACCCACATCGGCCGCGCCGACCACGCCTGGTCAGTCCGCACCGACGCGGGCGCGGACTGCGCCCACCTGCCCAGCAGCTACCTCAAACGACTCTTCTTCGACTCCCTCGTCCACGACCCCCACGTCCTGCGCGCGCTCATCGCCGCCGCGGGCGCGGACCGGGTCCTGCTCGGCTCCGACTTCCCCTTCGACATGGGCACCGAAGACCCCGTCGGGGCACTGCGCTCCGCCCACCTGCCCGAAGCCGACTTCCAGGCGGTACGCGGCGGCAACGCGGCAGCGCTGCTGCAGCTCACCCGACCCCCACGCTCACCTGCCCCCACAGGAGGAAACCCATCATGAGTGCACGCCTGCTGACCCACCTCCGCCACGTCGACCTCGCCGTGCCCGACTACGACAAACAGCTCGACTTCTACGCCGGCGTCTGGGGCCTGACCAAGGTCGCCGAGGACTCCGGCATCTCCTTCCTGGCCGCCGAGGGCAGCCCTGAGCAGTACGTCGTCCGGCTGCGCAAGGCCGAGGAGAAGCGCCTCGACCTGGTCTCCTACGGCGCCGCGAGCCCGGCCGACGTGGACACCCTCGCCGAACAACTCCTGGCGGGTGGCGTGCAGTTGATCTCCCAGCCGGGCAAGGTCGACACTCCCGGCGGCGGCTACGGCTTCCGCTTCTTCGACGTCGACGGCCGCACCATCGAGGTCTCCGCCGACGTCGAGGCCCGGCAGCACCGCAGGATCGAGGAGAAGGAGTCGATCCCGGTCAGGCTGAGCCACGTCGTCCTCAACTCACCGGATCTCAACCGCACCCGCGAGTGGTACGAGCGTCACCTCGGCTTCCGCCTCACCGACACGCTCAGCTCACCGCACATGGGTGAGGTCATGCACTTCATGCGGATCTCCAACCAGCACCACTCGATGGCCGTCGCGCAGGGCCCGCACACGTCCGTGCACCATGTCTCCTTCGAGATGCGCGGCGTCGACGAGTACCTGCGCGGTACCGGACGCCTGCTGCGGGCCGGAGTCCACAAGGTCTGGGGCCCCGGCCGGCACACGGCGGGCGACAACACCTTCACCTACTTCCTCGACCCGCACGGCAACACCGTGGAGTACACGACCGAGCTGGAGGTCGTCGACGAGGACACCTGGCACCCGCACGTCTACGACTTCTCCCAGCCCGAGGTCGCCGACCAGTGGGGCACGGCCAACCCGATGAACGAACTCGTCGCCAAGGAGTCGTTCAACGACGTCGACCGCGGCGTGTTCGTCGCCCCGCCGGTCTGATCCCCCTTCATTTCCGGGGGCGCGGCACGTCCTGTCCTGCCCTGGCTGCCCGCCGCGCCCCCGGATCTCCCCGCCCCCGAGAACCCCGTATCCAAGAGCCTGGAGCACGCACATGCGTTTCGCCGCGTACGAGCACCGACACCAGCGCCAGGTCGCCGTCATCGGCGAGGACGGCCGTCTCCACCCGGTCCCCGGCGAGCGCACGCTCACCGAACTGATCACAGCCGACGCCCTCTCCGAAGCGGGGGTCACGGCCCTCGACGCCTCGGCCGGACCGCACGCATCCCAGGTGCGCCTGCTGCCGCCGCTGCGACCGGCCTCCATAAGGGACTTCGTCACCTTCGAGGAGCATGTCGAGGGCGTACGACGCTCGGTCGACGGGGCGAGCGGGGTTCCGGACGCCTGGTACACCGCGCCGACCTTCTACTTCACCAACCCGCACGCCGTATTCGGGCCGCACGACGACATTCCCGTACCCCCGGGGTCCCAGGCCCTGGACTTCGAACTCGAAGTGGCCGCCGTCATCGGCCGCGAGGGCCGCGACCTCACCCCCGAGCAGGCCCGTGAGCACATCGTCGGCTACACAATCTTCAACGACTGGTCCGCGCGCGACCTCCAGTCCGCCGAGATGAAGGTCGGCCTCGGCCCCTGCAAGGGCAAGGACACCGCCACCACCCTCGGTCCGTACCTGGTCACCGCCGACGAACTGGAGCCGTACCGGGACGCGGAGGGCTTTCTGCGGCTGGCCCTGACCGCCGAGGTCAACGGGCAGGTGGTCGGCAAGGACCTGCTGTCCAACATGAGCTGGACCTTCGAGGAGATGGTCGCCTACGCCTCCCGTGGCACCCGGGTCGTGCCGGGTGACGTCCTGGGCTCCGGCACCTGCGGGAACGGCGGCTGCCTCGCCGAGCTGTGGGGGCGGCGGGGCGAGCGGATGCCGCCGCCGCTGGGGCCCGGCGACACCGTCTCGCTCACCGTCGAGGGCATCGGCACGCTCACCAACACCGTTGTCCCCGGCGTCGATCCCGTGCCCGTTCCGGCCGGCCGGCGCCGCAGCCGGGAGCGGCCATGACGGGCCTGTACCCCAAGAGGCTGCTGGGCAAGGTGGTCGTGGTCACCGGCGCGGCCCGCGGCCAGGGTGCCGCTGAGGCCGAGGCACTGACCCGCGAGGGCGCCACGGTGATCGCCACCGATGTGACCGAGGCACCCGGCTGCCGCCGTCTCGACGTCACCAGCGAGCAGGACTGGGCCGATCTCGCCGCCGAGTTGAAGGAGGCGTACGGGCAGGTCCACGGCCTGGTCAACAACGCGGGCGTCACCTGGCGGGCCCGGCTCGGCGACGTACGCCCCGAGGACTTCGACCGCGTCCACGCCGTCAACGTCACCGGCCCGCTGCTCGGCATCCAGCACCTCGCCCCGCTGATGCCGCCCGGCGCCTCGATCGTCAACGTCGGCTCCTCCGCCGCGCTCACCGCCCACTACCCGGTGGCGTACACCGCCAGCAAGTGGGGCCTGCGCGGGCTGTCCAAGACGGCCGCACTGGAACTCGGACCGCGCGGAATCCGCGTCAACACGATCCACCCCGGCTACATCGAGACCGAGATGACCGCCTCCGCCGCCCCCGCCTTCCGCGAGGCCAACATCCGCGAGACCCCGCTCGGCCGCACCGGCACCGTCGAGGAGGTCGCCCCGCTGATCGTCTTCCTGCTGTCGGACGAGTCGTCGTTCATCACCGGCACGGAGATCGCCGTCGACGGCGGACTCACCGCGCACGGCGGAGTCAAGTCCGTCTCGGACGCCCTGCGGCCGGAGACGCCATGACCGACACCCACACCCTGGGCTGTGCCGCCACGAGAAAGGACCTTCGCAAGTGAACAAGGTAAGCGCCGACGCCGCGGAGGCGGTCGCCGACATCACGGACGGAGCCTCGCTGGCCGTCGGGGGCTTCGGCCTCAGCGGCGTACCCGAAGTCCTCGTCCGTGCCCTGTACGAACAGGGCGCGGACGGTCTGAAGGTCGTCTCCAACAACTGCGGAGTCGACGGCCGCGGTCTCGGCGTTCTGCTGGCCGCTGGCCGCATCGCCCGGGTGACCGGCTCCTACGTCGGCGAGAACAAGGAGTTCGCCCGCCAGTACCTGGGCGGCGAGCTGGAGGTGGAACTGGTCCCGCAGGGCACGCTCGCCGAGCGGCTGCGCGCGGGCGGGGCGGGCATCCCCGCCTTCTACACCCCGGCCGGTGTCGGCACCCAGGTCGCCCGGGGCGGACTGCCCTGGCGCCATGCGGCCGACGGCTCGGTCGTCGTGGCCTCGCCGCCCAAGGAGACCCGTGCCTTCGACGGCCGTACCTACGTCCTGGAGCACGGCATCACCACCGACTTCGCCCTGGTACGAGCCTGGCGCGGCGACCGGCACGGCAACCTCGTCTTCCGTAGGTCCGCCGCCAACTTCAACCCGCTCGCCGCGATGGCCGGCCGTATCACCGTCGCCGAGGTGGAGGAGCTCGTGGAGCCGGGTGAGCTGCGTCCCGACGAGGTGCACCTGCCCGGCATCTTCGTCCAGCGGGTCGTGGCCCTCACCGCTGAAGAGGCAGCCGACAAGCCGGTCGAGCGCCTTTCGATTTCCGCGTCTCCGACACGAGGAACGGTACGTACCTGATGGCCTGGACCCGCGACCAGATGGCCGCCCGCGCCGCCGCCGAACTCACCGACGGCTCCTACGTCAACCTCGGCATCGGCCTGCCGACCCTGATCCCCGGGCATCTGCCGTCCGGCGTTCACGTCGTGCTGCACTCCGAGAACGGCATCCTCGGCACCGGGCCCTACCCCACCGAGGACGAGGTCGACCCCGACCTGATCAACGCCGGCAAGGAGACCGTCACGGTGCTGCCCGGCGCCAGTTTCTTCGACTCCGCGCTGTCCTTCGGGATGATCCGCGGCGGGCACATCGACGCCGCCGTCCTGGGCGCCATGCAGGTGTCGGCCGCGGGCGACCTGGCCAACTGGATGATTCCCGGAAAGATGGTCAAGGGCATGGGCGGCGCCATGGACCTGGTCCACGGCGCCCGGCGCGTCATCGTCCTGATGGAACACACGGCCAAGGACGGCACCCCCAAGATCGTCGGGGAATGCACCCTGCCGCTGACCGGCGAGCGGTGCGTCCACCGCGTCATCACCGACCTCGGCGTCCTGGACGTCACGCCGACCGGCCTCGCGCTCATCGAGACGGCACCCGGGGTCACCGTCCAGGACATCCGCGCCCGCACCGGCGCGCCACTGCACATCGACGCCGTCACGGCCGCCTGCTGACCCCGCCCCCGTTCATCCCGTTCATCCCGCACGGAGCCCCGAGATGACCCTCTTTCTCACCGACGCCGACGTCCAAGCCGCCTTCGACTGGGCCGACGCCATCTCCGCACTGCGCAGCGCCTACGCCGCGCCGCCCGATGCGAATCGCTTCCCCTCGCGCACGATGGCGCGCGGAGACGGCCTGTGGCTGCGCACGCTCAGTGGCGTACCCGGCGACGGCGGCCCCATGGGGGCCAAACTGATCGCCGCCTCCCCCCGGCACCGGCGCGCCTCGTATCTGATCTCGTTGTTCGACCAGGAGAGCATGGAGCTGACGGCGCTCCTGGACGGCCACTCCATCACCGGGTTCCGTACCGCCGCCACCTCGGCGCTCGCCGCCGACCTGCTGGCCCCCGCCGGCCCCCTGCGCGTAGGGGTGATCGGATCCGGCTTCGAGGCGCAGAACCACGTCCGTGCTCTGGCGGCTATCCGCAGCCTGTCGTCCGTCACGGTGTTCAGCCCCAACCCCGACAGCCGCGCCCGCTTCACCCGGGAACTCGCCGACCTCGGGCTGCCGCTCGCCACCTCGGAGAGCGCCGAGGCGGCCATCGCCGATGCCGACCTGGTGATCTGCGCGGCCCGCTCCCGGGACGAGCAGCCGACCCTGCGGGAGGCTCCGGCCGGCGTCACCATCGTGTCGATCGGGTCCACCCTCCCCGAGCAGCGCGAACTGGCGACCGAGGTGATCGCCCGCGCCGAGGTGATCGTCGCCGACATGGCGGACGAGGTCGCCGAGGACACAGGAGACCTGATCGCGGCGAGGAAGGCGGGCGTCGACCTCGCCGGAAAGGTGATCCCGCTCGCCGACGTCGTCTCGGGTCGCGCGTCCGGCCGACCGGCCGACGACCCGGACGCGGTCGTGATCTACAAGTCCGTGGGCTCGGCGGCGCAGGACCTCGCCGTCGCCGCGATGTGCGTCCGGCGGGCCGCCGAACTGTCCCTGGGCACCGAACTGCCCGTCACCATCTCCCCGGTCTCGAAGTGAGCGCCCCCGTGAGGAACACCGTGAGCAAGGCCGTGCGCAGCGAACTCGACGACCCGTTGCTGCTGAAGACCGCCGCGTACGTCGACGGCACCTGGATCACCACCGACGCCACCCTCGCCGTACACAACCCGTCCACCGGCGACCTGCTGGCCGAAGTGCCGCTCCTGGACCGGGCGCGGACCACCGCCGCGATCGACGCGGCGCACCGCGCGCTGCCGGCCTGGCGAGCACGCCCGGCCAAGGAGCGGTCCCGGCTCCTGCGGCGCTGGTTCGACCTGGTCACCGAGCATGCGCAGGACCTCGCCCGGCTGATCGTCCTGGAGGAGGGCAAGCCGTACGCGGAGGCCGTCGGCGAGGTCGCGTACGCGGCGTCGTTCCTGGAGTGGTTCGCCGAGGAGGCCAAGCGCATCCGCGGTGACGTCATGGAGGCGCCGGAAGCCTCGCGCAGGATCGTCGTCCTGAAGGAGCCGGTCGGTGTGTGCGCGGCGATCACCCCGTGGAACTTTCCCGCCGCGATGATCACCCGCAAGGCGGGGCCCGCGCTGGCCGCGGGCTGCACGATGGTCCTCAAGCCCGCCGAGCAGACCCCGCTGACCGCCCTGGCGCTCGCCGAACTCGCCGACCGGGCGGGCATCCCGGCGGGCGTGTTCAACGTGGTCACCGGTGACCCGCGGGAGATCGGCCCCGAGCTGACGGGCAACCCACTGGTCCGCAAGATCACCTTTACGGGCTCCACCGAGGTCGGCAGGCTGCTGCTGGCCCAGGCTGCGCAGACCGTGAAGAAGACATCGATGGAGCTGGGCGGCAACGCGCCCGTCCTCGTCTTCGACGACGCCGACCTCGACGAGGCGGTCGAGGGCTTGATCGCCACCAAGTACCGCAACACCGGCCAGGCGTGCATCAGCGCCAACCGCGTCTACGTACAGGACGGGATCTACGACGCGTTCGCGAAGAGACTCGCCGAACGGGTCGGCTCCCTCGCCGTCGGCGACGGATTCGACGCGGGCGTCCAGCAGGGACCGCTCATCGACGAGGACGCGGTGGCGAAGGTGGAGTCCCACGTCGCCGACGCCGTCGCCCACGGGGCCGTGGTCCTGCACGGCGGCAGGCGCCACGCACGGGGCGGCCTCTTCTACGAGCCGACCGTGCTGACCGGCGTCACCGCCGAGATGGCCGTCACCCGCGAGGAGACCTTCGGACCGGTGACCCCGTTGCTGCGGTTCACCGACGAGAGCGACGCGGTCCGCATGGCCAACGACACCGAATTCGGCCTCGCCGCCTACCTGTTCGCCAAGGACGCCGAGCGCGTCTGGCGCGTCGCCGCCGCCCTGGAGGCAGGCATGGTCGGCATCAACACAGGCCTGATCTCCAACGAGACAGCCCCCTTCGGCGGGGTCAAACAGTCCGGCATCGGCCGCGAGGGCTCGGTCTACGGACTCGACGAGTTCCTGGAGCTCAAGTACCTCGCCTGGGAAGGCGCGAAGGCCCCCACCTCCGCCCCCGAATCCATCTGATGACCCGCAAGGAGCACACCATGGCCCGCTACACCCGCGCCGAAGCCCGCGACTGGGCGCGCGAGAACCTCGTCGGCGTCGTCAACTGCACGATCCCGTCCTTCACGGCCGACCTGAAGGCGATCAACGAGAAGGCGATCCGCCACGACACCCGCCTCGCCATCGAGCACGGCTTCATGGGCACCCTCGGCGTCTCGGAGGTCTCCATCCAGCTCCCCGAGTACCTGGACTTCCTGCGTGTCATCAAGGACGAGGCCGGTGAGCGGCTGCTGCTCACCCACCACGCCAGCTGGAACAACCTGGAGCAGAACATCGAGGCCGTGAAGGGCGCGGAGGAGGCGGGCGCCGAACTGGTGCTGCTGTCGTACCCGCCGAACTTCTACCCCGAGTCCGAGCAGGAGATCTACGACTACACCAAGGCCGTCTGCGACGCGACGAACCTCGGCGTCATGCTCTTCCCCATGTACCTGTGGGGCTTCAGCCCGCGCATCCACCCCTCCGACATCCCCGTACGCCTGATCCGGCGCCTGCTCGACGACTGCCCCAACATCGTCGCGATCAAGGCCGAGGGCGGCTTCCCCAGCATCCAGAGCGTCATCGAGTGCCACCGTCACTTCGGTGACGAGGTCGTCATCTCGATGCCCATCGAGGGCGAGCTGATCCCGCTGTCGCAGATCATGCCGCTCCAGTTCTCCGCCACCAGCGACCACGAGTACTACGGCCCGATGATCCCGCGCGTCTTCCAGCTGCTGCGGGAGGGCAAGTACGACGACGCCGCCGAGATCTACTGGCAGCTCCACCCGGCCCGCAAGATCAAGGGGGGACTCGCCCCGGCCCTGCACGGCGGCGCCTTCATCAACCGCCAGGCATGGAAGTTCCAGGGCTGGCTCCAGGGCTACAACGGCGGCCCGCTGCGCATGCCCACCCAGCGCATCCACGACGCCCAGATGAACGCCCTGCGCAAGGGCCTCGTCGACGCCGGCCTCGAACCGAGCATGGACCCGTTCCGCGAGTTCTTCATCGGCCGCAATCCGGTCTGAGCCGCCGCGGCTGCCATGCCCTCGCTCTGCCCCACGCGCGTGTGGCCCGCGCCGGCGACATCACGGACGGCGACCTGCTCCTGGCCGCGGTCGGGGGGCAGGAGCCGACCACTTCAACACCCCGCACATCGCCCACCCGAGACTTTCGACCCGTCGTGCGGCTGCGGCGTGGGCTGCCTCGTCACGGAGCCCGGCGAGGTGGTGGTGCTGTCCCAGGGCGACCCCTGGGAGTCCTGCGCTCCGTGGCCCGCCGACGGCCTCCTGCTCATCGTCTCCGCCCAGCGGCTGACCGACCGGCCCCTCGAGGAGTGACCGCCGCCATGTCCCGTACGACGTACACGTCGTCACTGCCCGGCCTCATCGCCGCCGACGACGACCTGGACACCGTCATCAACTGGGGCGCCGGCGCTGACTCCTCGGCCTGCCTCGCCAAGATGCTCACCGCCCCGGACGCGCACGGCATGGACCTCGACCGCACCGCCGTCCTCTACATGGCCACCGGTAGCGAGGGGCCCGAAACCCGGTTTCCTGGCCGATATCGGTAAGTACGGCTACCAGAATCTGCGGAATGTCAGGGCGAGAGCCTCCGCCACCCGTCGGGCTGTGAAGGCGGCCTGGAAGCCGGGCGAGTGGTACCGCCCCGCTGCCTCGCGGCCGCAGGGCGGTGGCCGACGGCGGTACAAAGACCGCGAAGTTCTGAGGTCAGGCTCAGCCGAGCTGTGCGGCGACGAGGGCGAGTGGTTCGCTGCTTCGTCGTGCGCGGGCCAGGATGACGGCTCCTTCAGCGGCGATCACCAGCAGGGCGGCGCGTTGTGCGGCCTCGGCGGGCGCTACTCCGACCTGTTCGAGCCGGGCGGCCAGCGCCTCGCCCGTGGCATTGAAGGCGGCCTCGGCCCGGTCGAGGATCGCGGGGTCGTGTCCGCCGGTCGTGACCCCGGCCATCGTGCAGCCGGCGCGGAAGTCCGTGCCTTCGACCACTCTGCGCCAGATGTCGATGTAGCCGGAGACCACGTCCTGCGGGGTCCGCGCGTGGATCGCGTCGATCTGGTCCTGCATCCACTGCAGGGAGTGGTCGACGGCGAGTTCGATCAGCTCGGCGCGGCCGCGGGGGAAGTGATGGTAGACGGAGCCGCGCGGTGCCCCGGTACGCGCGAGCACCTCGCGGGTCGACATGCCCTCAAGTCCTCGCTCGGCGATCAGCAACCATGCCGCCTTGATCATTGCTTCACGCACGCCCTCTGACATGCAGGCCGACCAGGTCGACGCGCTCGCCGAGTGGGTGCGCGGCTTCGGAAAGCGCGTCACCGGCGTCTACATCACCCACGGCCACCAGGACCACTGGATCGGCCTTGCCCGCATCCAGGATGCACTTCCCCGAGGCCCGCGGCATCGCCACCCCCGAGGTGGTCGAACGCGCCCGGTTCGAGGCCACCAACCCGGGGCTGTCCGCCTACTGGAAAACCATTTTCCCTGGCGAACTGCCGCAGACCGCGGTACTGCCGGAGCCTTTGAACGGCGACCAGTTCGAGCTGGAAGGCCAGGTGCTGCGGGCGGTCTCCGTGGGCCAGGGCGACACCGAGTTCTCCACTGTCCTGCACGTGCCGTCGGCCGCCGCGGTGGTCGGGGGCGACGTCGTCTACAACGCCGTGCACATGATGACCGGGGAGACCGACGAGAAGAGCCGCGAGGCGTGGATCGCCAGCCTGGATGCCGTCGCCGCCCTGAACCCGAAGATCGTCGTCGCGGGGCACAAGAGCGTCGGTGCACCGACCTGCCCGAGAGCATCGGCGCAAGCCAGCAGTACCTGCGCGACTTCAGCCGCACTGTCAACGAGCAAGGCAGCGTCGAGGATGTCGTCAACGCCATGCTCAAGCTCCACGGCGACCGCGACAACCCCCGCGCCCTGTGGCACTCCGCCCGCACCGCCGTCGCCAAGCGAGGCTGAGCCGACTCGGCTGACGGGGAACGGTCACGGGGGAACGCCAACTGCGCAGCCCCGCGGCCTCCGCAGATTCGATCCGGAACACACTTTTCGCCTGTTCAAACAGACCATGGGCTGGACCGTCCCCAAGATCCGCGACCCGCACACCGCCGATCTGTGGGCCTGGCTGATCATCGTCGCCCACGCCCCACTCCGCCTCGCCCGCCCCCTGGCCGAGGATCTGCGCCACCCCTGGGAACGGCCCGCCGAGTCCCGCCGGCTCACCACCGCCCGTCCGGTTGAAACAGCAGCGAACCGGTAACCCACCACAGCACGGCAACTGGTGACCTCACATCAGTAGCAAGCCGGCGGCGCTCCTCACAGGCCCCGGTGACCTGAGTCAGTCGAAGAGGGCAACGAGTCCATTCACCCAGATCGCGAGAAACGCAAAGGCCGCCGCCAGGCAGCCGACGCCCGCCAGCACACCGCCGACCGTCCACGGCTCGGAGGGCGCCCCGTACTCCCCTTCCAGGTCGTCCCGGTAGGAGGCGGGGTCGTCCCAGTCGACGGGGGCCCCAAGTCCTCGGCGCAGGCAGTCCGCACCGCGACCAGCCGCCCCTGCGCGAAGGTGGTGGCGGCCTTCACCTCGGGGCCCTGCCAGGCGAAGGCCTTCATCCGCCACCCGCAAGACCCGTACCGCGTCTCGCAGGCGACGGTCTCGTCGGTGTTCCGGTCCTCTTCGAGCGCCATCCGAGTCCGAGGCCTCAAAGCGACCTGAATGACCGGCCGTAGCGGTCCTCGTTCATGGAAGGACGCCAGACGTACTTGCCCGCGGCGCCGCTGGGCGCCGTTGTGGAATGGGGACAGTGCGACATCGAAGCCTGAATACACCATGCGAAAGGGCAGTGCATGAAATATGGGGAAGAACTGCGACAGCAGCCACGTGAGTGCAACAGTGACTTGTGACATCGACAACGTTGGTGCCGCTCCTCGGCGTTGTACTCGGCGGCCTCGTTTCGACGTTGGCCCAGTACTCCTTGGGACGCGCGTCGGAGCGGGCCGAAGTGCGACGGAGCGCGCGTGAACGCGCCGAGACGCGTCGCGCCGAACGCGTCACCCACCTCGTCGACTTCCTGGCCGCAGTGCAAGAAGCCGAACGGGTCGCCGTAGACCGGTACCACCACAATCTGGCCGACGAGCAGTGGCAAGCACGGGCAAAGGAGTCCATTGACCGGATGTGGGTGGCGCAGAAGACGATCCACATGCTGTGCGCGTCCGAGGTGAACGCGGCGGCGCGTCGTCTGGCGTCCGACGTCCAAGGCGTGATCAGAAAGGGCCCCGGCGACCCGGAAGAGCCGCAGGATGAGAAGGTCTGGGCGTACATACGTCCCAGCCGAAGGGCGTTCCTCGATGTCGTGCGCGACCACTTGGAGTAAGGGTGGCCGGCACGTGGCAGCCATCTGCCAACCGCCCAGCGAGCACTTCGTGAAGATCGGCTGCGGGTGAGACAGCACCGGGGCGTCCGGGCCTCAGGAGCTTCTCGAAGATAGTCAGGACCCGTTCGTCGGTCTCGTCCAAGGCACAGTGGTCGTCGCCGCTGACGTGGCCGTCCTGGGGGCGGAAGCCGTGTTTGACGAATGACGCGATCCGCGTGCCGTCGCGCATCGCGTCAGCGTCCCGTCCCCCGGTGTGAAGGAGCGGGTAGCGCCGGCCGTAGACAAGGGGACGACCGGCTTTCTCCCGACGGCGACCGAAAATGACCCTCCTCCAGTAACACTCCGCGACGTTCCCAAGAGCTGCGCGATGACCGGATAGTAGGAGCCCCTGCTGCGGCCCGCATATGGCCAGTACATGCAGGTGCCAGCCGTTGCAGGACGCGACGGTGATCGACTCCCAGACCGCCCGCCCCGCCACACCGTCCCGACCGCCGGCGGGAAGGAGACCTAGGGTCGCAAGCGGCGCGTCGCGGTCGCCGAGGACAAGACGTACTCCTCCCGCGGCCACCGGGCCTGTCTGCGCCAACGGAACGTCAGGGCTTGCAGCAGTGATCGCCGTGCTTGCCGGAGGCGTCGGTGGGCTCGGCGGCGCCGCTTTTGGCAGAAGCTCGCGGGTGCCTGCTACCCAGGGAGGCGGAAGCCGTTGAAGAGGTCGTCCATGCCGCGCAGGGCCAGGCGGTCGGGGGTGGCGCGGACCGTGAGGTCGCGGGCCGTCACCGCGAGCGGGTTACTGAGGGCGCCCAGGCGGCCGATCCGGCGGGCGCGGACGCGGACGGCGTCGGTGCGGTCGCGGCGGGCAGCAGTGTACGCGGCGAGGGCGGCCGGGACGGAGTCGGTGCTGTCTGCGCTGTCTCCGGCGGGCACCAGGTGCGCGAGGACCACCGCGTCCTCGATGGCCTGGCAGCCGCCCTGGCCGAGGTTGGGGGCCATGGCGTGGGCGGCGTCGCCGAGCCAGGCGATCCGGCCGTGGTGCAGGTGGGGCAGCGGGGCGGCCAGGTCATAGAGGTCGTTCTGAAGGACCTCGGCGGGGTCGAGGCGGCCGACGCGGTCCAGCAGGGACGGAATCGGGTCGTGCCACGAGCCGAAGCGGTGGCGGAGTTCGGCGCGGGGGTCGGCTGACCGGGTGCCGGCCGGGACGACTGCGGTGGCGTAGAGGTACAACCGGCCGTCGGAGAGCGGTGTCACGCCGAACCGTTCGCCCCGTCCCCAGGTCTCGCTCATGGCCGGTATCCGGAGGTCCGGGGCGTCGACGATGGTCCGCCAGGCGGTCTCGCCGAGGTAGTGCAGGCCGGGGTGGGCTGGGAAGTACGCGTGGCGCAGCGGGCTGTGGATGCCGTCGGCGGCGACGACCAGGTCGGCGGGAAGGTCCGGGCCGACTGTCGTACGGACACTCGGGTGGCCCATGGCGTCGTCTACGCCGGTCACGGCGGTGCCGTAGCGGAGGGCCTCCGGCGGCAGGGCGGCGGCCAGGGCGGTGCTGAGGACCGGGCGCGGGACGGCGATCGGGGGTATGCCGTAGCGGGCCGCCATGTCCGCGGTGTCGGTCCGGGCGAGCCACTGGCCGTCCGAGCGGCGGAGGCCCATCGTCGTAGGTACGGCGCTGCCGGCGGCGCGGGCGGCGTTGACGCCGATGGTGTCGAGTGCGCGCAGGGCGTTGGGGGCGAGGCCGATGCCGGCGCCGGTGGTGGGGGGTTCGGGTGCGCGTTCGCAGACGGTGACGTGCCAGCCGTGGCGGTGCAGTGCGATGGCGGCCGTAAGACCGCCGATTCCGGCCCCGGCCACCACCGCGTGACGTTTCGGCATGGAACACCACTTCCGTTCGGTTCGAGCACCCTCCGCAGTTGCGGAGCCCTGACTCTGCAACTGCGGAGTCAGGGCATGTTCAGCCCTGACCGCCGCACCATCATCGCGGACACCGCGATCGCCACGATGAAGGAGCTCGGTGGCCGTCAACAGCCACTGGTTCGTGCCTCGGGCGGGGGGTCTGTTCCGAGAACGGTTACAAACCAGGCCAGCAGCAGTGACCGACTCTTGACGGCGTCGGACAGGCGGCTGCGGAGAGCCAGCGTCAGACGTTCCTCGTCCCGGTCGCCTGCGGACATCGCTGGCTGCTGGTCGGCGCGAGTCGCAACATCGTCAGCCAGGGCCCTCGCGGCCTCCTTGGCACCGGGTCATTGCCGGGTGGCAGGGCGCCAAAACCGGCGGCAGGGCCAATTCCTAACGAGCTCATGCAGGTTGGGGTTGGCACGTCGAGGGCCGCGGCTTGCCTTCAGGTCATGCGATCCAACAGGCTGATCCAACGCCGCTGATCACGTCGTCTGACGACTCGATGTCCCCTGCCTCGGTGCTGGGGCACGGGACACACACCGCCAAGGTCGGGTGGCCGAGAGGCCATCCGGTCGGCAGGGCGTCGCTGTTCTCTGGGCTGTCTCGCCCATTGACGGCCGGTCATCTGCCTACGATGCCCTCTGCGGGCAACGGGGAGGTCGCGTAATGCAGGGGCTCGAAGCGGTGGTCGTCCGGTTGGCGTCGACGGTGGCCCTGACGGTCGCGAAGTCGGTGCTGATGCCGAAGCCGGGGGCGGGTCTGGTGGCGGATCCAGTACGGCCGGTACCGAAGCCGGCGGGACCGGAGAAGCTGGCGCGGGTCCTCGGGCAGCGCATCGCGGCCGCGTATGCCTCGGTGCCGGAGGATGAGCGGCTGGCGGCGGTGGCGGCGGTCCAGGACACGTTCGCCGCCGCAGGCCCCCTCGACATGGAACGGTTGTTCGCCGCGGACCTTGATCCGGGACGCCTGGCGGACGAACTGCGGCGCCCCGTAACGGATTTGGCGGAACGAGCCCGCGAGCTGTACGGGGAGCTGCTTGGGCTGTGCTGCGCGCATCTGGTGGAACAGTTCACGGCCCATCCCACTTTCGCGGCGCGGGCCGCAGTGGAGCACACGCGGCGGACCGGGGCGCTGTTACGGGAGCGGACCGTTACGGGCTCGGCTGCGAAGGCCGCGCTCGGTTTCGAGCAGCGGTATGCGGACTTCGTCGCCGAGGCGCACTCGCGCCTGGAACTGTTCGGGGTCACCCTGGGCAGCCGGCGCCGTGCTGAATGGCCGCTGGATGCCGCGTACATCAGCCTTGCGGTGGACGCCGAGCGCGCCCATGAGCCGCACCACGAACGGCTCGGTATCCCGGGAACCACGCGGACCTCAGTGAAGGTGGAACAGGCGCTCGCTGGCTGTGACCGGCTGATGCTGCGGGGACCGGCCGGGTCAGGGAAGTCAACGCTGGTGCAGTGGCTGGCGCTGAACGCGGCGCGGCAGAGCTTCGGGCCGGAGCTGGCGGATCTCAACCGCTGCGTGCCCTTCGTGTTGCGGCTGAGGTCCTTCAACACCCCCGAGGGCTTGCCCATGCCGGAGGACTTCCTGACAGCCTCCGGCGTGCCGCTGCGCGCTCCTCAAAGCTGGGTCGAGGAACTCCTCGGCAGCGGCCGGGCGCTGATTCTCGTGGACGGTGTCGACGAGGTGCCGTCCAGGCTGCGCAACCGCACGGAACAGTGGCTGAAGTCGCTGATCACCGCGTTTCCGCGGGCACGATACGTGGTGACCACGCGCCCGTCCGCAGTACCGGACGACGGGCTGGCGACGCAGGGCCTCACCGTGCACACGCTGCTGCCGATGGAACGGGACGACATCCGGGCGTTCATCCGGCACTGGCACGACGCGGCCCGCAGGGAGCACGTCACAGACGCCGAACAGGAGTCGCTGGAGCGATACGAGGCGAGCCTGAGCCAGGCGGTGACCACGCGCCGCGACCTTGGCCGGCTGGCCACCAATCCGCTGACATGCGCCCTGCTGTGCGCGCTCAACCGCGACCGCCGCATGCACCTTCCCCGGGCCCGCAAGGAGCTGTACGACGCCGCGCTGGACATGCTGCTGGTCCGTCGGGACACGGAGCGCGAGATCACGTCGGTGGAAGGCGTGTCCCTCTCCCGGGACGAGCAGACAGTGTTGCTGCAGCGACTGGCGTACTGGATGATCCGCAATGGCCAGGCGGAGGCGACCCGCGACGAGGCCGTGGCGTTGCTGGACGAGTGGCTGGCTGCCATGCCGCAGGTACGGGCGCAGGGCGACGCGGACCAGGCTTTCTCCCACCTGCTGATCCGCAGCGGCCTGCTGCGCGAACCGGTCCCTGGCTACGTCGACTTCGTACACCGCATCTTCCAGGACTACTTGGGCGCGAAGGCGGCGGTCGAGGCCCGCGATTTCGGCGTCCTGGTCCGCAACGCGCACGACGACCAGTGGGACGACGTCGTACGCATGGCGGTCGGGCACGCGCGGGTAGAGGAACGCGCGCGGCTGCTGAGGCAGTTACTGCACCGGGCGGACAAAACGCCACGCTATCGGCAACGGCTGGTACTCCTCGCCGCGGCAAGCCTCGAGCATGCGCCCGAGCTCGACCCCGCGGTACGGCAAGATGTGCAGGACCGCGCCGCCGAGCTGGTCCCTCCCCGATCGGCGGCGGAAGCCGAGCAGCTTGCCAAGGTTGGAGAACTGGTCCTGGAACTGCTTCCGGGTCCCGAGGGGCTGGACAGCCACACCGCAAGCGCCGTGGTGAAGACAGCGGCCCTGATCACAGGAGACAGCGCCCTCGGGGTGATCGCGCAGTTCCGTACGGACACCCGGCCGGGGGTGAGCGGGGAGCTTGGGACGGCTTGGGCATCCTTCGATGCCGGGGAATACGCGGACCAAGTGCTGTCCGCCATCACACCAGAGGCCTACGTCCAGGTGAGCACGGCCGCTCAACTCGCCGAGCTGCCACGTCTGCCGCAGCTCAAGCACATCTTCTTAAGAGGGTTCCAGGGATTCCCACCCGAGATACTGGAGCACGCCGGACTGGAATACCTGTGTCTTACCGGAGATCGTTCGCTGCGCGACCTGTCGCCCTTGGCGCAACTTCCCAGTCTCATAACCTTCGCCATCTTCGGCTGCCCGAATGTGCAGGATCTCGAGCCCCTACGCCGCCTGAGCCTGAAGAGACTCTTCCTCCACGACCTAGCACAGGGCATGTCCCTCACCCCGCTCACTGACATGCCTGCTCTGGACCATCTGACGCTGGGCTTTCCCGCCGACGTCACCCGTGCCGGAGACATCCCCGCCGGCCCCGGCCTCGCCAGCCTGGTGTTCACCGAGAACAGCCAGAACATCACGCTCGACGGGCTGGAGCGCTGGCCCTACCTCAATTGGCTCGCCATCGTGGGCGACGCCCAGGGCGCACAGCTAAGCCGCCTACGCCATCCACTCCAGCTGCAAAGCCTCGGCATCGAGAAGCAGCCAAGTCTCGACCTCACCACCGTGCAGCGTCACCAACAACTGACCAACCTGACTCTGCATGACTGCACGGTGCATTCAGGCCTCTCCCCTCTCAAAGAGCTGCCGCACCTGGCCCGCCTGACACTGACCAACTGCCGAGGGCCCATCGACCTGGCACCGCTCGCACACCTGGACAACCTCACCGTCCACATCAGCGACAGCACCGACGCCACCGGCCGCGAACACCTTCCACCCGAACGGCTCAACCCCCCAGAGTGACCATCCACCCGCGCCACTCCCAGGCCGCTCTGCCCTCATCGCCGACAACCACATACCGGCGAGCAACGCAACTGACCAACATTCGCTGCAGGTGAAAGGAACTGATCAACTCACCCGCGACCTGATAAACCGCGAGGTCAGCGCACGTACCCGACACGTGCCCTCCCGCCGCCAGACCCGCGTGTCGCCCCGCTCACTCAGCACAACGACCAGCAACAAACCGACCACCCCAGGACTATTCACCCCGGCCTGATCAGAAAAACCCATCCTGGACACAAGCGCTCGCCACCCTCGGACTCGACTGGGCAGCACCCTGACGCTGTAGGGCCGACCCAGGGCGCTTTGTACGGCCCGGGTCTTTCGCTGCCGCCGGCCAGCGGCATCGCACTGGAGTGCGTATAGGCACTGGGATCCCGGGCCGCTCCCCCTCGGGCTACGGAGCGGCTGGGAGGGGTTCTGTAGGGCGGGGTCGTCACCTGATGACGACCCCGCCACTTTGGGCCACCCGGGCCAGGGATGCCGTGCCAGCTCTTCCTTAGAGGTCGTTCCTTTGGCCTGGTGGCAGGCCTTTCGGTCTTTCCTGTCGATGACGAGTTCACACCGTGGCCGCCAGCTCCTCAGGCCAGGTCGGACGGGGCGTGACGTCGGCGCGTCGCAGGAGGGCGGTGGATCGTTCGGCGGCGGCCTCGGCGACGGCGGCGAGGTCGACGCCGGTCGGTCGGCGGTCGCGGACGACCACGCGGCCGTCGACCAGCACGTCACGGACGGTCCGCGACACGTGACCCCAGACGAGCTGGCGGGCCAGGTCCCCCCGGGGCATCCAGGCGGGGTCGTGCGTGTCGAGTACGACGATGTCGGCCGCCTTGCCCACCTCCAGGGAGCCGATCCGCTCGCCGAGACCGATCGCCCGGGCGCCGTCGATGGTCGCGAGCGCGAACGCCTGCTCGGCGCGGACCGGGTCGGGCAGGTCACGGTCGCGTTCCAGGGCGGCGAACAGGTAGGCGGTCAGGAGGACGTCCGGTGCGTCGCCGGCGTTGTGGGCGTCGCAGCCCAGTGCCACCCGGCCGCCCCGCCGCACCAGCTCTGCATGGCGCGACGCTCGCGTGTAGCCCTGGGCGAGACGCAGATAGGCCCCCGGGCAGGACACGACCGCGGTACCGGTGTCGAGGATCGCCTCGACCTCCTCGTCGTCGAGCCACACGGCGTGCCCCAGCAGCAGGCGCGGGCCGAGTACGCCCAGCTCGCGGAAGTGCGCCACCGGCCGGCGCCCGCAGCGCTTGGCGTAGGCCTCGACGTCGGCGGGTCCCGGCGAGACGTGCCAGGTCACTCCTGTGTCGAGCCGCTCGGCCAGGCTCGCCGCTCCGGCGAACAGCTCGTCGCTGACCAGGTCGTGGCCGACCAGCGTCAGCCACCCGGTGACCGGCCCGGTGGCCGGCAGGGACCGGACGATCTCCTCCTGCCGGGCGAGCATCTCGTCCGCGGGGGCACTGAACGGCACGCCCTCGGCGTCCCAGCCCCAGCCGCCGACCCGCGCGCGGATACCCGCGGCGCCCAGCCCTGCGACGACTCGTTCCGGGAAGGCCGTCGTACCCGGCTCCAGCACCGTGGTGATGCCCCGGGTCAGGCACTCGACGGCGGTGATGGTCGCGGCCAGTTCGTCGTCGTCGCCGTCGGCGCGGGTCTGCAGCGGGACGATCCAGTCGAAGATCGACTCGTGCGAGCTGATGTGATCCGGGATGACGCTGCGCACGAGGGGGTCGACGGTCATGTGCTGGTGGGCGTTGACCAGGCCCGGGATCACGACACAGCCCGAGGCGTCGATCTCCTGCGCACCCGGGAAGCGGGCGCGCAGGTCCTCGGCCGTGCCGAGTGCGGCGATGCTGTCCCCGGACACGGCGATCGTCGCACCGGTGAGAACCCGCCGGGCGGGGTCCATCGTGACGACGTCGCCGCCCACCATCAAAAGGTCGGTCATGGCTCGATCACTGCCTTGCCAACCGCCTGGACCTGTCGCGGGGACATGGCCTCGGGCCCCCCGAAATCGGTCTGCATCATGGCTTGCACCGTGCTCCCCCTCACCTTCAGCTGTCTCGCATTGCGAGCCGATGGAACGTATTGCGATGCACTCTCGCCTCCGCCGACGGGTGCTGTCAACGCCCTTGTGGAACATCTTGGTTACGTCGGTGTTCGCCTGTCCGTAAGGCTGACAGCCCATACTGCGGCAGGTAGACGCGCTGGTGAACGCGCAGGTAGGGGTGAACAGGCAGGCAGGGGTCGCCGTCGTACGGCGGACGCACCCGCTCGACGATGGCGTTCGCGACGGACTCGCCGCCGTCGCCGCCGACGCACTGACCCTGCTCCCGCAGGACGAGGCCGGGCTACGGGAGGGACCACCGTGACTCCGGTGCTCGCACCCAGGAGCTCGTACTGACGGCCGCCACGAGGGCGATACTCGCCGCGGCTGCTGTCCAGCCCCGCGTCGCCCCGTCCACGTCCAACCGGCCCCGGGGACGCCCTTCCCCGAGTCGATCGGCCCGGAGCGGCCGCCACACTGACGGCGCGCCCTTCCATATCGAATTGCATGATGCCGTATCGCATTGCTTGACGGTCCGTGTGGAGCCCCTTACTCTCCGGACCATGAGCAGGGCGACCTCCACGACGCGGGCAATACCACCCTTTGGCCGCACGGTGCAGGTTTGGTGCGGCTCGGCGTCGCTGAGGCGATCGAGCTCTCGACTACCACGTCGGGCTCGCCTTCGAGGAGCACCACACACGCACGCCTACCTGCGTGCCGGCCTCAAGCACCACAGCGTCGAGCTGACCGAGTTCCGCTTCGGAGCCGTCGGCCACCACGTGGCACCGCCGACGACCTCGGCGTCAGGGCGCCCAGTGCCGCATCCGCAAGTGAACATCCCGGCCCGGCACTGCCCGGTCCGGACAACCCGCACCACAAGGAGGTTCCCACACCATGACCACCTCGCTGGATCTCGGACCCGCGACCGGACCCGCCGCCTGGCGGGGCGACGAGCTGGCCGGTTCGGACGCCTGGATCCACCACCTCACCCCGGAAGAGGTCGCCGAGCTGGAGGCGGTCGGCCGCCGGTTCGTGGACGACGATCCGGATCTGCGCACCGTGCGGCCCGAGGACTACCCGCTGGATGTGTGCGCAGAGCAGCTCCGTAGCACCGCACAGGAGCTGGACCGCGGTCGCGGCTTCATGCTGGTGCGCGGTCTGCGGACCCAGCACTACTCGGACGCGCTGTCCGCCGCGATCTTCTACGTGATGGGCCTGCACCTCGGTGAGCCGATGCGGCAGAACGAGCTCGGCGACCTGCTCGACCACGTCATGGCGACCACCGACAAGACGCTGGACGACCCGTCCGCGCTCGGGTCCCGTACCCGCGACAAGCTCAACTTCCACTCCGACAGCTCGGACATCGTAGGGCTGATGTGCCTGCGGCCGTCCAAGGGGGGCGGCGCAAGCAGCCTGGTCAGCGGCGCCACCCTCTACAACGAGGTGCTCGCCCGCCGCCCCGACCTCGCCCCGCTGCTGTTCGAGCCCTTCCACCACGACTGGTACAAGCAGGACCACGACGCCCCGCAGCGTTACTACACCTCGCCGATCTGCAGTTGGGTCGACGGCGTGTTCAGCATCTACGGCGGCAACCGCATGATCTTCTCCGCGCAGGACTACCCCGAGGTCCCGCGGCTCACCGAGGCGCAGATCGAGCTGCTGCACCTGATCGACGACATCGCCCGCGAGCCCGGCGTGGCGCTCGACATGGACTTCCGCCCGGGCGACGTCCAGTGGCTGCTCAACTACGCCGCGATGCACTCCCGCACCGAGTACCAGGACTTCCCGGAACTGCAGCGACGCCGCCACCTGCTGCGGCTGTGGCTGCGCCACGAGAGCGGGCGTCCGGTCGTCCCCGGCTTCGGCAGGAACGTCGTGCAGGGTCGCACACAGACGCGCACCGACGGCGACACCGACGACCGCGGCAACTTCTCCATCCGCACCGCCTCCATCCCCCGCCTGGACTGGGGCGTCTGACCCCACTCCCCGTCACACCTCCGCTGGAGCACACCATGTCCCTGCGCACGGTCCTCTCGCGCGTGCCCGTCGGTGCGACCGCGGTCATGTCCTCGCCGGGACACCGGAACACCGGAACTCCGTGCTCCACGACGAGGAAGGCTCTGCCGGGCACACGATGAGGTTCCGTGTCGGCCGCTGCCCAGGGCAACCGACTAGGCCTCGACCCACGAGCCGTCTCCGAGCCTTGGTCGCCGACGGAAGGCGTTCGCCGCCCGACTACCTGGCACCGGCCGGCTGCCGCATGGGTCCAGCGGTGGGCGGGCGCCCGACGCCGGACCGTGCGCTGGCCGGTCCCCACTCGACTCCGACGCAGTAGGCGCTCCGGCGGCGATACGTGTCTCCCCCAACGTCCAGCAACGCTCACACGGTGACGTATTAGCCGGTCCCAGGTGGTCATTGACTGGCGCACGGCACGGCCAAGCGCGAGACGCCATGTTGTTATGCGAGATGGTTACCGCGTTGACCTCCACGCGAAACACCACAGCAACGGGACGTTCCTAGCGTCTGGCCATCACAACAAGCAAGGTGATCCATGAAATATCCCCCTTTTTCCTCGTCGGCCTTCGGGTCGAATTCCCTGCCGAATCCGATGGCGCAACGACCGTTCCAGATGATTGCCGACGAGAAGGAGGTGGCCTGACATGACCGACCCCGCGATGGATCACGCCGTCACACACAGGCCGGTCACCAGCCCGGTCGACGAGCCGCACACGTACCGCGACGGGCTGTCCTCCATGGTCACGTCGGTCTGCGTGGTCACCACCGAGGTGGACGGGAACCGGTACGGCTTCACCGCCAACACGGTGACCAGTGTGTCGATTGACCCGCCGCTGATATCGGTCTGTCTGGCCGACACGGCCGACGTCCACCCGGCCTTCAGCCAGGCCGAGTCCGTGGCCGTCAACGTCCTGGCGGCCGACCAGGGCCCGGTGGCGAAGACGTTCGGCGCCGGCGCGGAGAGCGGTGCCGTCAGGTTCGCCGCGGTGCCCTTCGGCCGGGGGAAGCTCGGTCAACCCCTGCTCGACGGCGCCACCGTGTCGTTCGAGGGCTCTGTCCATCAGCGCCTCACCGCCGGCGACCACACGATCATCCTGATCGAGGTGGCCGGCGTGGTGGTCGGCGAAGGGGAGCCGCTCACCTATCAGGGACGCCGATTCCACACGCTGAACCCGGTGGAGCCCTCCGCACCGCAGCCGGCTGGAAAGGACCCGTCATGACCACGCCGGACGACCTCGACCCCCTACGGCCCTCCCCGACCCCGTCGAAGACCTCGGCGGACCGTCCGGCACCCGGCCCGCTCACGGACTCCGACCACATCGTCGTCCGAGGACTGAGCAAGACCTATCCGGGCGCGACCCTTCCGGTACTGCATGACATCGACCTCGCCGTGCCGCGCGGGACGTTCATCAGCCTGATCGGCCCGAGCGGCTGCGGGAAATCCACCCTGCTGCGTACCTTCGCCGGAATCGACACGTTCGACAGCGGCGCCCTGACGCTCTTCGGGGCAACGCCGGAACAGGCGTGCGCGCAGAAGACGATCGGACTGGTGCCCCAGACCCCCGCTCTGCTGCCCTGGCTGACGGTACGCAAGAACGTCGCTCTACCATCCAAGATCAACAAGGCGGCGGGCCGGCTCCGCGCACGGCGGGCCGGCGTGGACGGAGCCTCCGCCCCGAACGCGGGACCGCCGCTCACGGCGGATCCGGACCAACTGCTGGAGCTGGTCGGCCTCACCGACGCCGCCGACAAGTACCCCGGCGAGCTGTCCGGGGGCATGCAGCAGCGGGTGGCCATCGCTCGCGCCTTCGGCCTGCGGCCGGACGTTCTGCTCATGGACGAGCCCTTCTCCGCGCTGGACGAGTTCACGCGCGAGGCGATGCGCCTGCACCTGCTCGACATCTGGCAGCGGATGCGCACCACGGTCGTCTTCGTCACCCACTCCGTGGCGGAGGCCGTCACGCTGTCGGACACGATCGTGGTGATGTCCGCCCGGCCCGGCCGGATCCACCAGATCATCGACGTCGGTCTCCCGCGCCCCCGCACGGCGGAGCTGCTTGCCGGCCCGGCGACGCACGCGCTCGAGGACCGGGTCCGGACCTCCCTGCACGACGCGTGGCTGGCCAGCACGCCGCCCACCGACCTGGTTCCCTCGTGACCGCCCCGAAAGGCGTCCCCATGTCCGTTGAGCTGAGCACCGAGGGCGACGCTCCTGCCCCTCACGCCCCCGGCGCGGGCCCGGCCGCGCCCACCGCGGGGCGGGCCCGACCGGCCCGGCGGTCGTGGCCCGCCTGGGTCCGGCCCGGGTTCTGGCTGCCCACCGTGGCCGCGCTGGCCGTGGCCGGCGGTCTGTGGACGCTCATCGCCGCCGGCAACCCCTACGTGCTGCCGCGCCTGCCCGCCGTCGGCGAGGCTCTGGTCGGCGACCCCGAACTGTTCGTGTCCAATGCCGGGGAGACGCTGAAGGTCGCCCTGGTCGGACTGCTGGTCGGCTTCGTCGCGGCGTACGCCGTCGCGGTGGTCACTTCCGAGATCCCGGTGCTGCGCCGGGCGATCATGCCGCTGGCGACCGTGCTCCAGGTCACCCCGGTGGTCGCGCTGGCGCCGGGCCTGGTGGTGGCCTTCGGCTTCGGCCTCATGCCGAAGGTGATCGTCACAGCGATCATCACCTTCTTCCCGGTGCTGGCCAACGTGAGCGCCGGACTGCGGTCGGTGCAGCTGCCCACCCTGCACGTCTTCACCACGCTGCACGCCTCCCGGTTCGAGGTGCTCGTCCGGCTCCGGATCCCGACCGCCGCGCCCTACACCCTGGCCGCCCTGCGGGTGGTGCTGCCGCTGTCCCTGGTCGGAGCGGTGGTCGCCGAGTTCGTCGCCGCCGGGTCGTCCACGGGCCTCGGCACCATGATCAAGAACAGTGCGGCCAACTCCCAGCTGCCTCAGATGTACGGGGCCGTCGGCTGCCTGGCGCTGATCGGCGTCATCACGCTGGTCGTCATCAACGCCGCCGAACGCCGGCTGCTCTTCTGGCACGAATCCCAGCAGGGCAGCAACTCCTGACCCACCGCGCACCCGCTGCCGAACCCATGCCCCGCATCACCAGGCACAGTCCCCGAACGGAGTCCCCCGTGTCCCACACCCCTGTCCAACGCCTCCTCACCGCCCGCCGGACAGCCCTGCTCGCGACCGCTCTCACCCTTACCGCGACGCTCGCCGGCTGCGGCGGCGCCAAGGCTGACCAGTCCTCGTCGGCGTCCACGTCGGCGGCCCCGGGCGTGTCGGCGGAGCGCTGCAAGGAGAACCGTGCCGCCGGACCGATCACGTACCTCACCGGCTACCAGTACCAGGCATCGGTCGGCATCCTCGCCAACATCGCCGCCGACGCCATGGGCTACTACTCCGACCTCTGTCTGGACGTGCGCATCAAGCCGGGCGGTGGCAACACCGGGAGCAACGCCCAGCTGGTCGCCGCGAACACCGCCCAGTTCGCCTCCCTGGGCAACGACGCCGCGCTGCTCCAGTCCGTCGCCGGCGGCATCAACGTCAAGGGCGTCATGACCCCGGGCCACGTGCCGATCGCCACGCTGATCACCATGTCCAAGATCACCAACCTCAAGCAGCTCGACGGCAAGACCCTGGGCCACCATGGCGCCCTGGGACCCGCGCTGCGGGCGATGCTGGTGAAGGCCGGTGTGAAGATCGGTTCCGTCCGTCAGGTGGAGGTCGGGTACGACCCCAGCGTGCTGCCCCGGGGCCAGGTGCAGGCGCTGGCGGCGTACAAGTCCAACGAGCCACTGCAGCTCAAGGCGATGGGCGCCCACATCAAGGAGTGGAACCCGGAGGACTACGGTGTTCCCGGCTCCTTCGGCACAACCATCGTGAATCCCGGCTTCGCCGAAAAGAACCCGCACGCCGTGGAGGACTTCCTGCGGGCCACCCTCCGGGCCGAGGCGTACTGCGAGAAGCACGGCGCCGAATGCGTCGGGTACGCGGCCAAGGTCGCCGGGTCCAGCTACGACGTGAAGCAGAACGAAGCCATCTGGAAGATCGAATCCGGCCTGGCCGACAAGTCGACGCCCAAGGACAAGCCGGCCGGCTACATCGACATCGCCCGCGCGACGGCCGAGGGGAAGACTCTTATAGCCTCCGGTGACCTGAAGAAACTGCCCGCCGTCGAGAGCGCCTTCGACCCCAGCTACCTGAAGGCCATCTACGACGGCACCAAACTGATCTGGCCGGCCGGATAAGACGTCGTTTCAGTTGGTGAGTCGGCGGTAGCTGATGAGGGCTGCGGCGATCCCGACGAAGGCCAGGAAGTGTTCGGCCTTGCGCTCGTAGCGGCGGTGCAGGCGTCGGCAGCCGGCGAGCCAGGACACTGTCCTCTCGACGACCCAGCGGTGGCGGCCCAGCCGCTGCGAGGACTCGATGCCTTTACGGGCGATGCGGTGGCGGATGCCTCGCTTGCGGAGCCATCGACGCAGGTGGTCGTAGTCGTAGCCCTTGTCGGCGTGGAGCTTGGCCGGTCGCCGGCGGCGCGGGCCGCGTCGCGAGCGGATCGGTGGGAGTACCGCGTACCAGCGGCTTCAGGCCGAGACTGTCGTGCACCGAGGCACCTGAATACACACGCCACGGCCGTCCACTTCCCGCAGGAAGTGGACGGCCGTGGCGTGTGTGCGGACGTCAGATCGACTCAGCACTCCTGCCAGATTCCGTCGGCGAATGTCGCGAACGCGTCCTTGGTCTTCGGTCCGGCGATCCCGGTGATGTCAAGGTTGATCCCGTTGCGGCCGTCCAGGAAGCGCTGCAGCGCCCTGATCGTGTTCGGTCCGACGACCCCGTCGACGGCGAGTGCGACATCGCCGTTATGGCCGTAATAGTTGAAAAACCTCTGCGCGGCCTTCCAGCTGTCGGTACCCAGCTGCCCGTCGATCGTGCCGGGGTTGAAATTCCAATAGCGCAGGTAGCACTGCCAGTTCTTCGCCTGCCGGGTGTTCAGCCCCAGGTTGTTCACCGCGAGCGTGCCGACCTCACCGGTCACCGCCTGCTGCTGGGCCGGCGCGGGGGCCGCCATGGCCGTGCCCGCGGTGGCAAGGCCGCCGGCGGCGATCCCGACCGCGGTGGTGGCACTGACGAGTGCCTTCGTGAGAGCTCGCATGCTGTTTTTCCCTCCGTTGACGTGCGATGAACGGAACCGACCGCACCGGCCGGCTCCGCAACGAGACTGCGGCTTCGGCGCGATGTCCGGCCACAGTTGCCGGAGAAGTGGCCTCATCCCGGGACGTCCCAGGCGCTGACCTGCTGAAACGTTGCCCGCCGAGTCCCTACGGCGGGACGACCGCGAGTGGGCGGACGGCCGATTCTGCAGGAGGCCGGGACCCTGTTCGCCGTGCCGGCCGATGCAGAATGAGGCCGGGACATGGGGGGCCGGGCAGAACCTGCAGCCTGCGCGAAGTGGCCCACATGTGCCTCCCCTTTGAGGAAGGACGGCGCTGGTACTACCTCGACGACGCCGGCCGTGACCACGAACTGGTGCGCACTCGCCGCACTGACACCGAGCTGCGCATCGACATCGTGGCCCTGCCCCTACGCCGCTACCTCGCCGTGCGCAGCCGCCTGCTGGTGATCCAGCGCGACCGGATCACCAGGCTCGATCACGTACCCGACCCTGCGATCGAACGCAGTCAACCGCACCGAACTGCAGCACTTCTCCTTCCACTTCCACAGCGGAGACATCCACTCTTTGGATCACCCGGGCTTCGTACGGCTGGTCGGGAAACAGATCGTCCTGCCCATCGACGCAGCACCCGTCGACCTGGCTCGCCCCCACACCTCCGAACGCCGGTTCCCGGAATTCAAGATCCGCGACTGTGGGGAATCTCCATCGGCACCAACCCCGACGGTCTCATCGAGGTCTACCTCGGAGACCTCGGGCGCGACCTGCCGGCCGAAGAACACGATCACTGGCTCAGTTTCAACGCCCCTCCCAGCGGAGGCCGCGACGAGGGCCGTTTCGACCGCGACATTCTCGGCCGGTGGACCGATGGGCCGCCCGACCCGCTACGTCGGTTGTTCGCCGCACGGGAGCACTTCAGCACTGCCCTGGGCGCGCTTCTTGGGCAAGCGGCCTATACGCCATGGCATCCCGCCGGCCAGATCGCCTGCGAGGGCCTGCACCTGCCCACCAGCAGTGAGCAGCACGAAGCCGACACCCTCATACTGCTGCTCGCCAAAGGCGTCATCGACTACCTGGCCGTCAAAGCCCTCCGGCGCCTTCTCGGGGTGACCGATTCCAAGGCGCAGAGCATCAACTGCCTCGAAGCGTGGGTCGCCGCGAGCGGAGGTGACAGCGACACGCTGACCCGTCCGTTGCGCATCCTGCACGGCCTCCGTTCCACGGGCCCTGCTCATCTGCGCGGCACGGACTGGCACGCCACCCTGACAGGCGCTGGCCTGGACGGACTGAGACCCGATGAGCAGTTCGTGCAGGTACTCACTCTGACCGGTGATGCCCTCAGCGCGCTCGCCCTGTACGCCGAATCCCAGCATCGGACGGCGAGACACTCCCCCGGCTCGTCACTACGCTCGTAAGGAGGCGGCGGAGCTCGCTCGAGACCGTCGGCGCGAAGCCGCCGTCCGACCGGTGAGGAGCGCAGCCATGACGACGCAGAACAGCACGGCCGACGCCGACCGTGCGCTGAAGGCCAAGCACCGCGCGATGTGGGCCCAGGGGGACTACCCGTCCGTGGCCTCCGAGGTCATCCCCGAACTGGGGGCGGCCCTGGTCGAGGCGTGCGGCGTGCGCCCCGGCCAGCGGGTCCTGGACGTCGGGGCCGGCTCCGGCAACGCCGCGATCCCGGCGGCCCTCGCCGGCGCGGATGTCGTCGCCTCCGACCTGACCCCCGAACTGTTCGAGGCCGGCCGGCTATGGGCGGCCGAGCAGGGCGCGCCGCTCACCTGGCAGGAGGCCGACGCCGAGGCCCTGCCGTTCGGCGACGCGGAGTTCGACACCGTGCTGTCCTGCGTCGGCGTGATGTTCGCCCCGCACCACAAGCAGGCCGCCGGCGAAATGGTCCGGGTCTGCCGCCCCGGCGGCACCATCGGCCTGCTGAGCTGGACGCCCCAGGGGTTCATCGGCCGGATGTTCGCCGCGATGAAGCCCTACGCGCCGCCGCCCCCGCCCGGTGCGCAGCCGCCCCCGCTGTGGGGGGACGAGGACCATGTGCGCGGCCTCCTCGGCGACCGGGTCACGGACGTGCGCGCCGAGCGCCGGACGGTCCGGATCGACCTCTTCCCCACGCCCGAGGCGTTCCGCGACTATTTCAAGGAGCGCTACGGCCCGACCATCTCCGTCTACAAGAACATCGCGGACGAGCCCGACCGGGCCGCCGCCCTGGACCGGGACCTGGCGGCCCTGGCCCGCGACGGAAACCTGGCGGCGGGGCAGGACGGGACGGTCATGGAGTGGGAGTACCTGCTGGTCACCGCCCGCCGGGCCGACTGACGCCCGGCCGCGGTACCGGGGCCGGACGGCGCACAACTGCCGTACGACCGTGGCACGAAGCCGGTCCTCCCCCGGTCGGATCTGCGCCGCATTCGAGCGGGTGGGCGGCCCGCCGAAATATTGACAGATCGCCCCATACCGCGCCGCGCTACGCCCACTCCATGCCCAGCTCCCGCGGTGCGTGTCCAGACGTGGTTTTTCTGATCAGTGGGTGGTGGTCCGGCCTGCGTTGATCAGTTTGCGGTGAGTCTGCGGTCGGGGGATCGCGGAGCGTCAGTAGTTGCGTTGCTTGGGGTGCTGGGCTGGGGGCGGGGATCTGATCTGCGGCTTTGTCAGTCAGTTGGGTGGGTGATCAGGTGGTGTCAGCTGCGCTGCGCAAGGTGCAGGTTCAGTGATCGTTGGTATGCGGCGGCGCTTGGACGAGCCGCTGTTGTCCGGGGGCGGCTGGGGCACACCTGTGTTCGAGTGTCGCCGGCGGATGGGCTCGCCTGTGGGTCGAGCTGCGGCGTGGGGGCGGCGGCTCGTTGGCTGGATGCCGGACGGCGTCCGATCCGTGATGTGACCTGTGAGGGCCACGGATCGTTATGGCGAGGCGACGCGGCGGGGGCCTGGCGTGCGCACGGCCGGTGGATCGTCTCGCGTTTCGTCGCTGGCGAGGATCGTCGAGGAGTGGACCTGGACTCGGCCGGCGAGTCACGGCGACGAGTGTCGGCAATGACGAACACGGAAACGAGGGCACGGAATGCCTTGACGTGTTCGGCAGCGGGGAGACCCGGCAGTGGACGCGGTCAGAAGCGGAATTGGAAGAGAGGCCGCCGTCGTAGAGGCGATCGGTCGGGCGTGGTTGGCGTATGTAGGGAGTGGGGTCGAAGCCTCGGCGGGTGGCCTTGTCGAGGTCGTCGCTGTTGAAGGTGGCGATGTACTGCAGCTCTTCTTCGCGGGTGACGTCGGCGGCGAGCGTGAGGGCGGCGAGTTGGCGGTCGTCGACGCCATCGAAGAGGTAGCCGTCGTGGACGAGGAAGTCAGGTCCGCGGCCGTGGCGGTGGGCCTAGGGCGATGTCAGGGGCTCGGCGGGTTCTCGGCGCTCGGCTGGGCTCCTGGGCCCGGATGTCTCGGCGCCCGGCGGGTCTCATGTAGGGAGCGGCCTTCCAGCGTCCTACCGGTCCCGTGGCCCCTGCGGATACGACTGCTCGGCAAGCCTCAGGGACTCGGCGCGGTCAGGTACCGCTGGATCGTCGGTGCCAGCCATGCCACGATCTCCGCCCGTGCCAGTTCCACCGCCGGCGGCATCCGCAGCACGTACCGCGTGAGCGCCAGGCCCAGCAGTTGCGACGCCATGAGTGCGGCCCGTGCCGGGACCTGGTCGAGGTCGGGGCACACCTGCCGGGCGACCGGCATGAGCTGGTCCCGCAGGATGCCCTGCATGCGCTCCGCCCCGGCCTGGTTGGTCACGCCGACGCGCAGCAGGGCGGTGAGGACCTCGTTCTTTTCCCACATGTCGAGGAAGTGCTCGACGAGGATCCGCCCCGCGTCCTGTCGGCGGTCCACCCCGCTCACGTCCGGCAGCCGCAGGTCGATGGCGACGGCCGCCGCGAAGAGGCCCTCCTTGTTGCGGTAGTACCGCATCACCATCGACGGATCGATGTTCGCGTCCTTTGCGATGGCGCGGATGGTGGCTCGCTCGTATCCGTCGGTCGCGAAGCGCTCGCGGGCCGCCGCGAGGATCGCGCCGCGAGTGGCGTCGGAGCGGCGGGTGGCGCCTGACCCGGGAACCGTGGGAGTGCTGTCGCTGCCATGCATGCCAACAAGCGTAGGCCAACGGACGTAGGTCAACAAGCGTTCGCCAACAACTGTTGACATTTTCCTTGGCGCCTCGTTACGTTGGTCAACGAGCGTTGGCCAACATTTGTTGGCAATGGGCGATGGCAAGCAAGCGTTGGCAACAGGAGGCCACCATGAACGGCACCGCCACCCACCGCACCGTGATCATCGTCGGCTCCGGCCCCACCGGCCTCCTCCTCGCCGGTGACCTCGCCACAGCCGGCGTTGCCGTGACCCTCGTCGAGAAACGGCCGCGCAAGATCAGCAACCTCTCCCGCGCCTTCGGGGTGCACGCCCGCACCCTGGAGCAGCTCGACGCCCGCGGCCTCGCCGACGAACTCCTCACCACCGGCGAAACCATCACCGGCCTGCGGCTCTTCCGCCGCCTCTCCCTCGATCTGAGCACGCTGCCCTCGCGTTTCCCGTTCCTGCTCATCACCCCGCAGTACGAGGTCGAGCGGCTCCTGGAGCGGCGTGCCCAGGAGGCTGGGGTCGAGTTCGCGTACGAGAGCGAGGTCGTGGGGCTGCGGCAGGACGACGAGGGGGTCGACCTCGACGTGCGCGGCGCGGACGGGGCGGTGGTCACCCGCCGGGCGGCCTATGTCGTCGGCGCCGACGGTCACCGGAGCGCCGTGCGGGAGACGATCGGCCTGGACTTCCCCGGTGTCTCCATCATCAAGTCGCTGATCCTGGCCGATGTCCGGCTGGCCGAGAAGCCCGAGGGCGTCCTCACCGTCAACGGCCGCGGCGACGCCTTCGCGATGATCGCCTCCTTCGGCGACGGCTGGTACCGGGTCATGGGCTGGAACCGCCGCAACGAGGTCTCCGACGACGCCCCGCTCGACCTCGACGAGGTCAAGGAGATCACCCGCCGTGCCCTGGGCGCCGACTACGGCATGCACGACGCCCGCTGGCTCTCCCGTTTCCACAGTGACGAGCGTCAGGCACCGCACTACCGGGTCGGGCGGGTCTTCCTCGCCGGGGACGCCGCGCACATCCACTCCCCGGCCGGCGGGCAGGGCATGAACACCGGCCTCCAGGACGCCGCCAACCTGAGCTGGAAGCTGGCCGCGGCCGTCCAGGGCCGGGCCCCCGAAGGGCTCCTCGACAGCTACGAGGCCGAGCGCCACCCGGTCGGCAGGGCGGTGCTGCGCAGCAGTGGCGGACTGGTCCGGCTGGCCCGTGCGCGCAATCCGCTGCTGCGTGCTGCCCGCGCCCTTGTCTCCGTGTTCGTCGACATGGCCCCGCCCGTCCAGCGCAAGGCCCTGGGTCAGATCACCGGGATCGGCTACGCCTACCCCGCCCCCCGCGGCGCCCACCGCCTCACCGGCACCCGCGTCCCCGATGTCGCCCTGAAGGACGGCCGGCTCTACGAGGCGCTGCGCGGCGGCCGGTTCGTGCTGATCACCCCCGGGACGTACGAAGGCCCAGGTGTCCGTGAGGGGTGGCTGACGGTCGAACGCTGGGCGGGCGACCGCCGGACGACCGTCCTGGTACGGCCCGACGGATACGTGGCCTGGGCGGCGGAGGGTGCGGACGCGGTGGGGATCCGGGAGGCGGTGGCCCGGCATCTGGGCTAGAGCCTGTCCGATGGGTCAGGCCCTGCGGCCTGCCCGACAGGGCTTCGGGCTTGCGCTTTCCGTTGCGGCAACTTCTACGGTCAGGTGTGTGGCCGGAGAGACCGGCCCGGCGAGGGAGGCACCGCAATGGCCTGGTCGATCGCGGAGGTGGCGCGGGATGTCCAAGGTGACATCGCGGACGCTGCGGCATTACGACGAGATCGGACTGCTGCCGCCCGCATGGATCGGGAGCAACGGGCACCGCTACTACGAGGAGGCCGATCTGCTGCGGTTGCAGCAGATCCTGCTGATGCGGGAGCTGGGCCTGGGGCTGCGCGAGATCCAGGCGGTCCTGGACAGCCAGCTCGACCAGGTGGCCGTGCTCCGTGAGCACCACCAACGGCTGCTCGCGGAACGGGACCGGCTGGAGACGCTGGCCCGTACGGTCGGCCGCACCATCGCCGAACTGGAAGAAGGTGAGGGCAAGGACCATATGGTGAAGATCAACAAGCCGGAGAACCTGTTCGAGGGGTTCCAGGCCCCCTCCGAGGCCGAGGCCGAGGTACGGGAGCGGTGGCCGCAGGCGTGGGAGCAGTCCCGGCAGGCCGTCGAGGCGATGACCTCCGAGGACACGGAGCGCTGGCAGCGTGAAGTGACGGCGCAGATGATCCGTATGGCGGAGTTCATGGTCGCCGGCACGCCGGTGTCCGACCCCGCGGTACAGGCCGAGGTGGACGCCAACTACCAGAACATCTGCCGGTTCTGGACCCCGACCGCGGCCGCGTACAAGGGAGTGGGCCAGACCTATGTCGACGACCCGCAGATGCGGGCCAACTTCGACAAGATCGCCGACGGTCTCGCCGTCTACCAGCGCGATGCGATGACCGTGTACGCCGACGCCCGGCTGAGCTGACCGCACGCACCTCAGGCCGTTTCGTTTGGATCATCGGATGGACCAGAGGAAGGTGCCTGCGATGTGGAGTCCGGCCAGGTAGATGGTGGCGGTCTTCTCGTAGCGGGTGGCGATGCCGCGCCACTGTTGGAGGCGGCTGACGCCGCCCGCTCTCCGGGGCGCGGCCCGGAGAGCGGCAGCGATGTAGTCGGGGCAACAGCTGGGAGAAGTTTTCGAACCCATCCGTGCAGTTCCTGGGATGGCTGCCGCGGTCCGTGGCTACTGGCGCTCCAGCGGGCGCCTCCACATGGAGAGCTTGAAGGAAGCCCGCCAGCGTGTCGGCTGCGTGGTCGCTGCGGCTGATCGAGCCGTGGTCCAGCGGTTCGCCTGGAACCCACGTCATGACGGTCAAGTGCAGGGGGAAGCGCTCGGGCGGTTCACCGAACCGTACCGGGGTGGGCACTGGGAGCGGCAGGCGCGCGGCCAGCACGGGGAACCACCGCCGCTCCTTGAGCTGGAGCTCCGGGGTCGGGTCCATGCGCTGCATGCGCACGGCCAACTCGTCCCCGAGGCACCACATTTGGTTGCCTCAGCCGCCCGTCACCTCGCGGATGGCCAGCCCTACAAGCTCTGGATGCTGCTCCTGCAGCAGGTCGCGGACCAGGTCTGCGGTGATCTCGATCTCGGTGTCGGTCGTGCGAAATGCAGTACTGAGGCGGGCAGGCAGAGCGGCTCTCGCTTCTCCGGAACGTCTCGCTGTGATTCCTCTGGCATCACCGCGTCGGCGCTGGTTTCCTCGACCACAATTCGCTCAATGTGAGCGATCCCGCCGTTGCGCCACTGCCGGTCGCGAGTAGGTCCGCGGCGAACCGCTTCTGGTGGTGGGGGCCGTCGACCTCGATGATTCCCACCCTGCCGGCCATGGCGATGAGGAAGTCCGGGTCCAGGCGTTGCCGACACCGACGCCTACCATCGGCAAGGGGAAGATGGAGATGGTGGAGCGGCTGGTGGCGCCGACCCGATGAGCTCGGCGGGCCGGAAGGCTATCGGACAGGACAGCGGTTCCAAGGTCTGATCTACTGATCGACTGAGCAACCAAGCGTGGATTCGGCGAGATCCTTCTGACCATCCGCCGGGTGCCAAAACGGGTGCTGCAAGAACCATTGAGGGGAGGGCTGCTCGTCCGCTTCGATGCCGTATCGGTAGTCGAAAGCGTTCCGGTCCATGCATTGCAGGTACGTGTCGAAGGAGCCTGCATGAAGGGCTCTTCGAGCAAGACGTGCGTCCTCCTCGACGGCTCCGAGTCTGCGTAGCGCTCTGGACAGGCCGCTCACATCGTGGTGGCCATAAAAGGAGACGGTGTCTGCCAGGCCCGCCGCGACGAGGCGAGCAGCTTCGGCCGGGCCGGCGGCCTCGGCCAACGCGTCGATGAGGGCCTCAGCGTCGTGGGCCCAATGGACCTTGACATATCCGGACGGCTTCCGGGCGAGGAGCAACGGGAGTGCGCCAGTGGGGTCCTGGTCGTGCATCAGCCGCAGCAGCCCGGTCACCGTCCGCGGGCTCTGCAGTTCCACATGGGCGGCCAGGGTCCTGAGGAACTCCTTCCGCAGCTGATCATCTGCGAGGTCCTTCAGAGAATCGCCCAGCAGCGGTTCCCAGTCAGTCATCCGTGAGCCGACCCGCTGCACGAGCCGGCTGCACTCCTCGGTTCTGCCCAGCGACTCGTAGAGGTTGATGAGGTCCACGGTCTTCCTCAGGCTGTCGGCGCAGACGGTGTCCCCAGGAGCACGTGCCAGCAAGGTCTCGGTCTCGTCCACGGCGTCAAGGGCGAGGAAGGCCCGGTACAGCCGGGCCACTCCCGCCGAGTCCGCGTCCGTCAGCTCGACCTGGGCGGCCGGCGATCGGGCGATGAGCCGACTCGTTGCTTCCCTGTCGCCGATTGCGTGCAGGCTCTCGAGCAGCATGGCCACGCCCATGGGATCCGTCAGCCCAACGCTAGAGGCGGGGTCGCGCCCAAGAAGTGCCCCAAGCGCTTCCTCGTGCCACTCCGCGGCCGAGATCCTATTGATCAGGCGGGCTGCGGTACGTGCGTCGTCGAGCGCCACGTGATGCACCGGGTCTTGATCCATGAGGGCATCGAATGCGTCAACGCCCGCCATGGTGCCTTCGTTCAGCATCGCTGTCATGAAGTCGGTGACTGCGCGCCCGTCGGTGACGGGAACCTCTCTGACGGCTCGCTTGATCGCCGTAGCAATGTGCCTGCCTGCCTTCACCTGGTCCAGTGCCGTCAGCAGGCGACCGAACTCCCAGGGATCGTCCGGGGGAAGGAACTGTGCAATGCGCCCGGCCAGAACGTCCGCTGCCTGATGGGCGCCTGCCTCGCCGAACAGTTCGAGGAGGATGATCGCGTCGTAGGTGTCATCGTCCGGCGCGCCGTAGATGTCGTAGTGCTCTTTGAGTCGGACGCTGGAAGCCGGGTCACGGTGCAGCAGAGTCTGCACGGCCTGGTGTGCGCCGGCTTCCAGGAGTGTTTCCAGCAGGTAGGCGACGACGCCGGCGTGTTCGAGCGGTATGGATCGGGCTGCTCGCTCGGCCAGCTGGTAGGCGGCTTGAGGCCTGTCGAGAGCCTTGAAGCTGTTCACCAACAACGCGACGTAGTAAGGGTTCCCTGCTGCTACATGCAGCTCGGGTCCGCGCCGCAAAACGATGTCGATCGCCTCGGTACGACCTGCTTCCTTCAGCTCCTCCAGGAGGAAACTGACCGCGTAGGGGTCAGTGAGCGGCGTGCTTCGCGCGATCCAGGAATAAGCGTGCGCCTCAGCTGCGAGCTGGTGAATAAAGGTCACCAGCCATCCGGCTGCGAAGGGCGCCTGCAGGATGAGTGCCTTGTGGCAGGTCAGGACTGCGCGCTTGCGCATGCCCCTGTTCCATGCGTGGCGGGCGAGCCAGGTCAGGTCTGCGCCGTCCGTCACATGATGCTCGGCGGCTTCCCAGAAGGTGGCGGGAATCGGCTGATCTGCTTGTTTCTCGCTGGCGTGCTGCTCCAGGTAGTCGGCCAAGGTGTAGATGCCGGGCGTGGCACCCATGCCGGTGGGGAGCGCGACGGGCTGTAGGGCGCTGGCGACGCCTTTGACCGGCTGCTGACAGTACTGGGTGGCGCGCTCGAACCAGTCTGCCGGTGCTGCGGCCCGTTGATGGTCCGTGAGGTAGCCGGGGGCGGCGTCGTGAAGGAAGGCTTCCGTCAGGGGGGTGCGCACGCCCAGGCGTCGGGCGTCGATGGCTGCGGTCAGGACGGCTCGCCCGTAGGGGCAGCGGGCGTGCTCCCAGCGATCGAGGAGGTCGGGGCCTGCAGCCAGTGTCTGAGCGATGGCTCCCGGCTCGGAGACGGTTTCCAGAGCGGCGCGCAATGCACAGTCGTGCTGCGCGAGGTCGTTGAGGTGCTCCAGCGCGGGACCGTGGAAGCGGTCGGGGACGTCGATCGCGGAGAAGGGGCGCAGCAGCTGGCGTGTCTGAGGGTGGAGATCGTTTCCGGACGGGTCCGGGGTGACGAGGGCGTCGTAGTGCTGGGGCCACATGGTGGCTATCAGCAGTCCCGGGCCTGGCCGTTCCAGGAGGTGCCGCAGGGCAGCGGCGGCGCTTTCACCGGCGGGCTCGTTGAACAGGTGGTGGGCATCATCCAGCCACAGCACCGTATCGCTGGACACGGTCTGTGAGTCGACAAGGGCGACCACGGCTTCGGCAGTCTTGGGGTGGATCAGCCGCCAGTGGGGCAGTACGGCGCGGACGGCTTCGTAGGCGGTTCGGGTCTTGCCGGTGCAAGATGATCCGCGCACGACCAGGAGCTCGAACTGGTCGCCGCTGGCGATCCTTTGGAGCCGTCGCCGGATCTCTGTGTCGTGTGGACGAGGCACGTAGGTGGGGAGCACGAACCCCGAGGCTGGGCGGCGTGCGCCGGGACTCGGCGCTGCGGGGTGCACTCCCAGGCGCTGCGCGTCCCAGCCAGCTGTGGTCTTGCCGGTCTCGGGCAGTCGAGCGGGTGAGATCCGCTGGCGGGCGGTGGGCGGGTGACGGCAGAAAAGGGTTGCCCATGACGGGCCGAAGAACTCCTCGACGATCTCGGGGAGATCTCTGAGGCGTTCGGAGACCGATTCCAGGCCCCAGGGGATGAAGGTGATGCCTGCTTCACTCAGCCGGTCGGCCTGTCTGAGGACCTCCTCGGCAAGCTGGGTCGGTTTCAGGGAGTGGGTGGTGGCGTAAATGAAGGTCGCACTGCGCGCGGCCCAGGTGCCGGCCAGGAAGTCATCGACCGCTGCCCGTATTTTCGCGGGTGTCAGGTCCTTGATCCTGCGAGACTGGAGGGTCAGGTACCGGCGGCTGCTGCTGGGCGCGTCGGAAGCGGCGAGGCGTACATAGAGGTCGATACCGTCCTGCCTCTGACCGGGAGTTCCGTACTGCTGCGCGTACACGGCGCTGCCTGAGCGCTCTGCCAGCCGCAAGAACAGCCTCTCCGTGTTTTGCCAAGTCACCTCGGCCAGCGGCAGAACTTCCGGAGACGTCTCAACCGGAGGCGGCACGGCTGCCCCTGTGGGGGCATCTGTGAGCCACGCTGGGAGGCGGCCGTCGTACCTGGCCTCGTCATCAAGCTCCACGCGTCCATCGTGACACGCGACTGTGACAGTTGGAGCCGCAGCCGGCCACGGAGCGGTGGTAGCACAGGGCAACGCTTCCTTGGCTGCGGGGAGGAGGCATCCGGACACGACAGCGGGCAGCACCCGTGGCGTGGGCGTGAAGCCCGTTCTCCCCGTCCTGTTGCGGGAGGACACTGACGGCCGCATCCCGGCCACGGACTTCACAAAAATCCTCACGGACGTCCTGGCTGCGGCACAGCCGGACAGGTTCGAAGCGTAGAGGGTGACGCACCGGAAGTCCTGGAGGAGTCAGTTGTCGCACCAGGCGCTCATGCGGTCGGCCACGTGCGCGGTGTGGAGTGCGAGGGCGTCGCCGAGCGATCGTGCTTCATCCGCGGGGAAGTAGGCGTCCAGGAGGCCGTAGAGCGGTGCGTCCGGGGACAGTCGCTCCTGCACGTCCCGCGTGGGCCTGTAGTGGACCAGGGTGTTCCTGAACCCTCTGTGAGCCTGAAGGATCAGGTTGCTCATCGGGGCGTCGAGGATGTCCTTCAGCAGCGCTCGGTCCGGCGGGCGGAGCCCGGCTCCGTACTGGTCGTCGAGCTTGCGGAGGCTGGAGAGGACGTGATGAAGGGTGATGTAGCGCAGCTTGAACAGTGTTGTCGCCGAGGAAGGGGTGATGTCCTCGGCGAGGAAGACGTCAACGGTGTTCAGCGCGCATGTCATGGCCGTCAGGGAGGCCTTGATCTCCTCTCGGAGGGCGGGATCGAAACTTCGTCGGTAGTGCTTCTCGGCACGCACCTCGTTCTCGGTGAGATCCGCTTTCTGCATCGCGTCGAGGGCGGCCTGCCCCTGCCATGGCAGGCCCTCTGCCGCCGCAGCGATGTAACTGCCCTGTTCCGCTGCGATGGCGTGCAGTTTGGGACCGAGCACGTCCTGGTCCTTGAAGGCCTGCGGGGGGAATGCCAGGAAGAAGCTGGCTGTGTGAGAGGTCGAGACAAGCCTGCCGCGAAAGCGCCACAGGACGAGATCCCTCTCCAGCCCCCGTGCCAGCGGCAGCCAGGTGTTGTCGAGGAACTCCTGACGGTGTTCCTCGATGATGCGCCGGAAGTCGGCGCCGACGTCGTCCAGTTCCTTGTACTTGTCGTCGTAGAGCTTGACCGAGTGCCGAGCACGCTCGATGGCGGGCGCGCAGTCGTAGGCGAGTGCGTCCGCGAGGTCGGGAGCGACGTGGCGAAGTGCCCGGTGGGACTCGTGGATGATCAGGCACATGTAGTTGTGCATGCAGAAGATCGGGAGGACAGCCTGGTCGGGGGCAGCCATGACGCTGTGGGCGAAGCGTCGCAGGAACATGATGTCCTGCGCGATCAGTGCGAGGGCGATGTCGTTGCCGGGGGCTGTAGTCGTCACGGCCGTGCTCTTCTCCGGGTGCTAGGGGCGGGGTCGCCTCTTGTCGTACAGCACCGGTCCCGACCTGGTGTCGGCTAGGGGCCGGGCAGGTGCTGACGGCATCGTGTCAGCAGTCGGCGCCGGGGCACATCAGGTTTTGGCTCCGCAGACCAGCGCGGATCCGGAAGGAGCGTGCAGCCGGGCGGCGAACGGTACTACGCGGCGTTTCCCAGCGAGGCAGACGTATCAGCCCCGCAGGTGCGCTCGTTGTCCGCGGTTGGCGGACGCCAGCAGGGCAGATCGCACCGCCCTGCCCCCAGGCCCAGTCTCGGCACGGTCCGGCCAAAGGCGCGCTGCAGACCGCCGCGACGCGGCACCCGCAGCTGGGCGTAGCGGACGCCGGTGACGGCACCGAGGTGCTCATGTTCAACGGCCCCCCGCGGACGCTGTCTTGAATGTCCTCGACGAGAGTTACGGGCGGGTACGGCAACGTGTCGGCGTCCACCCCGAACAGGACGCCCACGGATCCGTGCCAGGAGACGACGCCTGTCCAGTCGAACAGCTGATATTCGGCGAACCGGCATCCCCGGACAGCCGCTGACCAGGCCCGCCACTTCACCGGCAGCTGGCCGGGCATCACGGTCCCCCACCACAGCATCTCTATCTCGGATCGACTCTGCGCGGTCGCTTCTCGTGGCAGCGCCTCACGGAGCCTCGAACTACCGGTCGTGCCTGCGCGGCCTTCGACACTGAGCGGCACGCCAGCACCATGCCGAACGACACCGGTTGCGGCACATGACGAGTTCAACGGGCGTTGCGTCACGAAGGCATGGTCGTTGTACGAGTGGGCGGCTGCTGGCTGAGAAGGAGCGCAGTGGGCTGAGGCCAGGTTCTGAAAGGGAGTGGTTCATGTCGAGCGTGCCTTCCGTTGGTGGGCGCCATACCGCTGCCTCCGTTGCCGAAGACGAAGGCGCTACGTCGTTGAGTCCAGCATCAGGTCCCGCTGGCGCTTCTTCTGTCGTCGCCCCCTTGCTTCGTCACCTTGCCGTCATTCCTGACGGCAATCGGCGCTGGGCCAGGGCCAGGGGCCTATCGAGCCTGGAGGGGCATCGGCGCGGGTGTGAGCGGACTTTGGAGTTGCTCGACCGGTGTCGTACGGACACTGGGATCGAGGTTGTCACGCTGTGGACGACGTCCGTGGAGAACCTCCGTCGGCCGCGTGTGGAGGTGGACCAGGGGCTGCCAGTTATCGCCGCCTTCGTAGGACACCTCGCATCTTTGGGACTGTGGCGTATCGGGTTCCTCGGCAACCTGGATCTTCTTCCGCCATCGGTGGCGGAAGAACTCCGCGACTACGGACACCGCAGCAGTCCCGTGAAGGGTCCGCTGGTGAATTTCGCCATCGCTTACAGCGGTCAGGAGGAGATCACCCGAGCGGTGCACAGGCTCCTGGAAAGCCGCATCGCAGACGGCAACCTCCTTTCTGATGGTGGGCCGGTCGACGCTGGCGAACTGGCCCGGCATCTGGACACGGCTGGTCAGCCCGATCCGGATCTGGTGATCCGCACCTCCGGCGAGAGCCGGCTCTCGGGCTTCATGCCGTGGCAGACGCTGCACTCCGAGCTGTACTTCTCGCCCGTCCTGTGGCCGGACTTCGACGGGGCGGCCTTGGAGGAGGCGTTGGAGGACTATCGGGGCCGTCGGCAGCGCAGAGGACTGTGACGTGCCGTCCGCGGCGCGGTCCGCGCCGGGAGGGGCATTTCTGATCGAGCAGACGGGGACACATGTGATGCGAACGGCCGGTCATCAGGCACGTGCGCTGGATTGGGACGCTTCGGCCACGTGTGGGCCGAGCCTGCGCATGAGGGATGTACGCAAGGGCTATCGGGGCCGCCCGGTCCTGCGGGGGGTGTCCTTGGATTTGTTTCAGGGACAGCTGGTGGGGGTGGTGGGTGAGAACGGCGCGGGCAAGAGCACGCTGCTACGGATCCTCACCGGTGACCTCGCCGCGGACAGCGGGGTGGCGGAGTGCCGGGGGGTGGTGGGCAGCTGTCCGCAGGACGCGGTGCTCCATGGGGCGTTCACCGTCGAGCAGCATCTGCGGTTCTTTCACACGGCCTATGGCCTGAGCTGTCTTGACCGGGCCTTTGAACTGCTGGATCAGCTGAACTGCACCGGTTACCGGGACCAGCGCGTGGAGACGCTCAGCGGTGGGACCCGGCAGAAGCTCAATCTCGTTCTGGCCCTGATGCACGATCCGCAGGTACTGCTCCTGGACGAGCCGTACCAGGGCTTCGACTGGGACACCTACCTGCGGTTTTGGGACCTGGCCCGGGCTTTGTGCGACCGGGGCTGCGCGGTTTTGGTGGTCTCCCACCTCGCCTACGACGCCTCCCGGCTGGACACCCTGTACCGCCTGGAGGAAGGCGTGCTGCGTGAAGCGGAACAGGCCGACACGGGTGGGTGGGGCTCGTGAAGCGGTGGTGGTCGTGCCTGTGGAGCGCGCTTGGGTTCGCGCTCATCGAACAGGCCCGCAACCGGTTGGCGCTGCTCATCGTGCTGCTGTTCGTCCCCCTGTGGACGACCCTGGCGTTCGAGGTGGTGGCCCGGACACCGCTGCGGTTCCATGTGCGCTCGGTGGACCGGTGGCTGGTCATGGACGCCAACGTCCTCACTCAGATCACCGGGGCACTTCAGGCTCTGACCTTGGTCATCGCTTTCATGATGTTCATCTCCACGGCCCGCTCCGCGCTCTTCGACCGGCGCCTGGTGCAGGCCGGCTACCCCCGGTCCTGTCTGGCGGCGGCGAAATGCGCCACCCTGGTCCTGGTGGCCGCGGTGGTCGCTGTCTACGCCACCGCCTGGACCCACCTGCTGTGGTACCCGGCGCAGCCCATGGTGTTCGCCGCGGGCATGTTCACCGGCGCCCTCACCTACGGAGCATTCGGCATCGTGCTCGCGGCCGTGCTGCGCAGTGAACTCGCCGGGATGTTTCTGGCCATCATGACCAGCTCCATCGACCTGCTGCTGCAGAACCCGATGATCAACCCGAATGCCGACAGCCCTGTTGTGCGCCACCTCCCCTCCCACGGCGCGGTGCAAGCCTCCGTCACCGCCGGCGCACTGCACACCGTGCCCTGGAGCTCCTTGTTGCTGGGCGGCGGGTGGGCTCTGGGCATGGCCGCGCTGGGCATGACGGCCTTCGCCGTACGTACCCGCACGCAATGTCTACCGGTTGCGCAGGCGGCTGGTCAGGACACGGCGCCCGGTGTCACCGTTCCGGCGCCGTGACAACCGCCTGCGCATGCAGACGACCCGGTGGGCCGGCTGCTCCATGGCCGCCGTGGATCACACGTAGGGCTGTCTCTGACCTGCCGCAGAATCGCCGTCCTTCATGCGCGTCGTTCCCCAGGGCACGAGGCGCGTCGCTCCCCTCGCCCCCGGCCTGCGGAACCCACCGGGCACCGCCGTTCGTTGTCGTCGGGAGGCTAGGAGATCCGTTGCATGGCCCATTGCGGCAGGTACTCGAAGAACGCGACCGCGTCCGGTCGCCACCTCGGGCGCCAGCCGGCCGCCTCGGCCGAGGCCAGTTCCGCACAGCGCTGCATGCTCGTCCGCATCGTCGTCGGCACATCCCGGCGCTCGGCGATTTCACGGACGGCCCCGATGGTTTCCTCGGTGCAGTCCGGGTCACCGAGCGCGGAGGTCACCACGGACTTCTCGGCGTCAGTGGCGGCTGCCAGGATGGTGTGGACCGTGTAGTTGCGCCGCCCGTCCCGGATGTCGGTCCCCGTGGGCTTACCCATGATCTGTGCGTCACCGAACAGGTCGAGGTAGTCGTCGCGCATCTGTCCGCCGATCCCCACCAGGCGGGCGTAGCGGCGCAGTTCCTCCTCACAATGGGCGGGTTGTTCGCCGGCGGCGAGCAGCCCCAGCTGCATCGGGGCCAGGATCGAGTAGCGAGCGGTCTTGTAGTCGGCGACACAGTGCAGCGCTTCCTCGTCCGTGGCCGGGCCGAAGTCCCGCTCAAGGTCGATGATCTGGCCCACGAAGGTGTCGGAAGCCGCCCTGCTCTGCACCTCGACCATGGCCTGCCGGATCGCGGGGGGAGTTTTGGACTCCAGAAGGACCCGCAGGGACAGGGCGAGCGCGAGGTCACCCGCAAGGATGGCCAGGCCGAGGGCGGCCTGCGGATGGTCGGGGAACCTGTGACGGTAGGCGTAGTAGGTGGAGGGACCGCCCCGGCGGGTGGGGCTGTCGTCGATGATGTCGTCGTGGATCAAACCGTGCGTCTGTAGCAGCTCGACGCTCAGCGCGGCGTCGTCCACCGCCGGGCCGGGTTCAGCTGTCACCAGGCGGGCAGCTTCCTCGACCAGCGTCACTCTCATCCGCTTGCCCCCGCGCAACGACAGATCCCGCAGCAGGTGCAGGCACTCGGGCGTGAACCTGCTGAATGACGGCACCGCCAGAGCAGCGCCGAGGTCTTGGAAGTACTTCTCGAACAGCGTGTTGAAGTGGTTCTCATATCCGGCCAGACGCGCCTGGATCTGGGTGGTGAGGACAGCGGCATCCGTCACAGGGAAAACCTCCTGATCGAAAAGACGTCTGAAAGGGCTGGCGGCAAAGGCAGTTGTACGTGCGGGCAGCCGGAGTCCGATACACCTGCGTGGCGCGTCGTCCGGCTGGCGCACCGCGCCCTTCGACGGCTGTCCGCGCGTGAGGGCTTGAGGTCTCAGGAGGTGTAGGAGATGGCGGCCACGGCCAGGCAGTGCAGCGCACGGTAAGCGGCGGGCGGGTAGGGTGCCGCCTCCAGCATCTGCACGACGCGATCGTGACGGGCGGTGATCATGGCCTCGGTCCGTTCTCGCGCTCCCGTCGATTCCAGAATGGCCCGCACTTCACTCGCCCCGCTCGCATCCAGGTTGGGCTGGCCCACCAGTTCGCTGAGGCGTTGCCGCTGCACAGGACTGGCCGCCTGCATCCCCAGGGCCAACAGCACCGTCCGCTTTCCCTCCCTCAGATCGCCCAGTCCCGGCGCGCACGCCCCGTCCGTGCTGCCGAACACATCCAGCAGATCATCCCGAAGCTGGAACGCCTCACCGAGCAGCAGCCCCAGCGCCGTGAACGGCTCCAGGATGTCCGCACCGGCCCCGGCGACAGCGGCGCCCAACTGCAAGGGGCGCTGAACCGTCGCGGTAGCCGCCTTGTAGCGGACGATCCTCAGCGCCGCCTCGACATCATCCGCGTCCCGGCCGGTGCCCATCACATCCAGGTACTGGCCGTACATGACCTCTTCCAGCATCGCGTCGTACAACGCGTGCACCGCGCGCTGTTTGTCGGGAGACAGCTGAGCGGTGTGCAGCAGCTCCTGCGCCCAGATCAGTGCCAGGTTCCCCACCAGCAGGGCACCACCCGCACCGAGCCGCTCCGCGCGCTGTGACGGCACAAGGCGTGTCCTCAAGGCACGGTGAACGGCAGGGCGGCCACGGCGACTGACCGAATCGTCCATGATGTCGTCGTGGATGAGGGCGAACGCCACGAACAGTTCGAGCGAGGCGGCCACCCGCACGGCCGACGTTGCATCCCCCTGACCGCCTGCGGCGTGCCAGCCGACTACACACAGCAAGGCGCGGATACGTTTGCCTCCAGCGGTCAGGAAGGACCGCAACGTGTCCACGACCTCGGGCGGCAGGTTCCGGCCGTCTGCCGCACAGGTCTTGTCGTCCAGGAAGTCCTGCAGTACGGCATCAACCTGCTCGCGTACGGCCCGCAGGTTGATTTCTTCCTGGATTTCCGTAGCAGTCGATGTCACAGACTCGCCCCGCCGATCCCGGGCGCAGGATGGCCGGCCCGGTACGAGAAGAGCGGAGCCCGGCAGCTGGACAGGGCCAGTGCGCCGGGGTCTTGGAACGGCTCACGCCGACTGTTGCGCAAGGTCACCCATTTGATCTGCATGCATCGTCAACGACAGAAGCGGCACTAGATCACGCCCCCTGCCCCAGCGGCGGCCTTCCGTCTTCGTCCGCCAGGACCATCGTCCTGCAGCTCCCCCCCAGGACGACAGACGCGTCTGCACATCCAGGCACGCCGACGACCAGGCCCGTCCCCTACGCAGGCAACGCTTTGGCGCCCATGCGTTCTTGAACCAGCAGACGCAGACAGGCCACAGGCTGCTTTCGCACGGGACCGCGCGTTACCCCGGTACCCATCGCTGCGATGGTCTGGAGTCTCAGGTGGTGCAGACGCAAAACGCAGCGCATCAGGGGGCGGTGGCGCTCCGGAACCTCGTCGAGGATCCGGCTTGCCTCTCTGAGCGTGGCATGCGCGGAGTCGACAGTTGCTGAGATGAGTGCGCGGACACCTGGAGTGTCTCGGCCTTGTTCGAGATCGCCGCGCGTCACGCCGTGCCGCTGAAGGTCATCGGTAGGCAGGTAGAGGTTTCCGCCTCGCAGGTCCTCCGCCAGATCGGCGAGGAAGTCGGTGCGCTGGCACCCGTCGGCGAGCATCCGGCAGGCCTGGGCGAACTGCTCATCACCGCCGGCGGGATGCACCAAGCCCGTGGTGAGCATGAGGAAGGGCCAGGTGAGCTGATCAATGTACGCCTGGTAGTCGGACTCGTTGACGAAGCCGGGAAAGGCCAGATCAATCTGCGCACCCGTCAGGTAGGACTCCACCCAGCGCCTCGGCAGACCAGCCACGACAGAAGTGTGCAGGAACGCCCGCAACAGCGGGTGCTCCGCTCGGCCCGTGTCCAAGCCGGATTGCACCAGCCCCACCCACCGGTCGAAACGCCGCTTGCGTTCCTCGATGGCCCCCGAATCACACACATCGTCGGTGAACGACGCGAACGCGAAACCAGCGAGCAAATGCGGCTGGGACTCCGCGGGCGCCAGAACTCGCACAGCCGCGTAACCCGCCGGATCGGTACGCACAAGGAACCGCGCCACGTGCGCGTAGTCGGCTCGCAACCGTTGCCCGACCACTCCTGCTGCATCCAGACCGTTCCCCCAAGAACGCACAGGCTTCCCTCGCTCACATCAGAAGTGTGCAGGTCAAAAGCGCACATGCACCGACGTCGTCCACCCACTTCAACGAACGCAGAACGCCGCCGTCACGCCTTCGGCCACACACGTCGCACCGCTGCGAGCTATACAGCGCCGCTCACGCCTCCAGACTGGTAGCAGGCGCTGACCCACTGGCGCTCAACCCAGAACGGTCAAAGAGCAGCTCTGAGACTTCTGGCCCTGCCGTCCGGTCCCACGACCAGTTCCAGATCACTCAAGACCCTTGCACATGACGTGATCAGCGTCGATGGCCGCGCTCGGAGCGCAGATTCCTCGCGCGCCGCCACGCCGACCTGCTGGCCCCGGGCGTGCGCGGTGTGGTGTGGTGTCCTTCGCCGATCCCGTCCCCCGGCGCACGCTTGCGGCGGCCTGATCATGACGGGGCACTACGGCTGGATCTACCAGGCTACGAACGGTGTCTACGCCGGCAGGGCGACCGCGCGGACCATCAAACTCCTGCCCGACGGCACCGTCTTCCACGATCGGGCGGCACAGAAGATCCGGCGCCAGGAGCAGGGCCAGCGAGTATGCAGAAGCCCAGCTCATCGCGCTCGGGGCGCCGGTGCAGCGGGCTGGTGCCAACCGGGTCCTCTGGCTTCCGGGAGGCCCTGGTCGCGGTCGGTGCTCGCAACGTATGCCACCGCGGCGTCACCGCTATGCGTTCCGGCTCGGCCGCACTCGCCGCGAGCGAGAGCAGATCAAGCTCGGCCTTGCGTTCGTGGAAGTCGTTCGCAGCACCATGGGCAGCGAGCGCCTGGCCGTGAAGCTGATCGAAACGCCAGACTGTTCCAGTACGAAGTCCAGCCCGTCGGGCGACGCCGACCGACGTCCACTGGATCTACCTGCCCGACGTGGCTCCGCTGGTACCCGGTCTTCCCTCGCGTCCTCTTCGTGCTTACCGGCGCATCCCGGGCCAGGCTGGGTGACCGAATCAGCGATCTGCAGGCGATGGTCGCTCAGCACCCGCTCGTCGCAGCCCTCGCCTGCGGGGTTCAACTGGGAGCCGGCGTCTTGGAGGATGTCTAGGAGCACTATCCGTCCGAGTCGGTGTGGGTGCCGTTGACAGGGAGCGAGCCCCACCCGTGTACCGATCTGTGATGACGTCGTCCATGAGGACCGGGAGGGTGGGGCCTACATGTTCAGCCTGGTGAGCCTGGCTCTGGGGATGGCCAGGCCAGGCTCGCCGGGCTGTACCACTCCGCCCTTACCTGCTTTGGCAGCCTGGTCGGCCCCTGCGCCACCTGTCAGCGCTCCACGGTACGGCAGCGGCGGCAGCCCCCTGTGTGAATGGTGCATGGCCCAATGGGTCCCGGGCGTGCCAGGCAGCGGTCGACCGTGACTTCATCGAGGCGCACCGTTCCTTCGTGAGGGCGGGCTCCTGTAGTGAGTCGCCTGTTCAGCGGATCGGCGCCCCGGGGCCCAGCGGCACCCCGAGGGCGTACCAGACCGCGAACAGCGCGATCCAGGCGGCCATCATCGCCATCGCGGCCGGAAGCGTGAAGGACACCAGAGTGCCGATGCCCGCCTTCTTCTGGTACGTCTGGAGGTAGCCGACGGTGAGGACGAACGTCGCACTCATCGGGGTGATCGAGTTCGTACAGGAATCCGCGATCCGGTAGATGGCCATCACCGTCGCGGGGTTGGCCCCGATGAGCATCATCATGGGAATGAGCACGGGAGCGAGGAGCGCCCATAGTGCGGTCCCACTGGTGATCAGCAGGTTCAACATGGCGATGCCGGCGATGAGCAGCATGAGCACCACGAAGATCGGCGCGTCCAGCCCCTGCAGTACCTCGGCTCCCCGAACCGCGACGACGGTGCTGATCGAGGTCCACTGGAACAGAGCCAGGAACTGGGAAACCGCGAAGAACAGTACGAGGAGCGGCGCGACGGACTTGAGGCCGTCCGCCATGAAGTTCGGTATGTCGCCCGAACTCGTGAGCCGGCCGGTCCGGTAGGCGTAGGTGGCCCCGATGACCAGGAAGAACGCGCTCAGCACCACCGCGATGCTGTTGAACAGGGTGGAGTCGAGGATGGCGCCGTTCTCACCGCGGAGCGGGGAACCGGCCGGAATCATTCCTACCGCCAGCAGTCCCAGGAAGACCGCGGCGACGACACCGGTGGCGCGCAGCGCGCGCAGCTCGACCTCCTCGGGAATGGTGTCGGTCCGGGTTCCCGTGGTCGGGCCCGTGGCGCCCTCGTCCTGGACGAGTTCGTGCTCGCGTTTGGACAGGACCTTCTCGGTGACCACCGTGAGGACGATCGCGAGGAGAACCGCGGAGGCGGTGGTGAAGTACGTGTTGTCGGTGGCCCGGACGACCGTGTCCGGGTCGACGGTCTGCGCGGCCTGGGTGGCGATCTTGGCGAAGATGACGTCGCCGGGAGCGATGAACGGGTTCGCGTCACCGGCGGCGTTGATCGACAGGAAGCCCACGATCATGCCCAGCATGGGAGATCGTCCGACCGCTTTGAAGACCAAGGCCGCCAGGGGGATGAGAATGACGTACGCGCTGTAGGAGAGGAACTTGGACAGCGCCCCGGCGAGGCAGACAGCGAACACAGCGTAGCTGGGGCTCACCCGGCCCAGGGCATGCCGGGCCAGGGACTCGAGCATGCCGGAGCGGTCGGCGACCGCGAGGCCGAGCATGATGATGATCACGGTGCCCAGCGGGCCGAAGGTCAGGAACGACTCCTCGACCCCCAGGAGCAGCTCGCGTATCGCGACGACCGACAGGGCGTTTTTGACCGGAGACGGGTCGCCGGTCGCCGGATCCGCGACGGAGACATCGGCCGCGGCCATGATCGCGCTGGTTACGGCGACGAGACCGAAGAGGATCGAGAACAGCCAGAACGGGTGAGGCAGTCTGTTGCCGACTCTTTCGACCCTGTCGAGGAGGCGAGTGAGCCCTCCCGAGGGGTGCGCCGGACCTGACCGCTGCGGCTCGGGCTGCTGTGGTTCGGACTGCTGTGGTTCGGACTGCTGTGGTTCGGACTGCGCTGGATCAGATCTGGAGATCATGCTTCTGACTTCCTTTGCCGGAGGGTCATGTTCGCATGTCGATGCGAAGGGCACCTTTCCCCTGGTCAAGGAGGATTTCGGTACCATACGCGCGCGACAGCGTGCGGAGACGTTCGAGGATTCGCGCCGCTGCGGAGGCGCTCGCCGGCTGAGGCGTTCCTCGGTCGGAGTGGTGCGGTGTGTCGTAGGTGAGGGTGAGTGGGTGCAGGGCGATGTCGAGGGGCCCTGAGCGGGTGAAGGTGAGGGTGACCGCGACGCTCTCGAACCAGACCTGGTCGGCGAAGGGCCCCTTGGTCCGTTTCTGTTCGAGCATCTCGACGGAGGTGTGGCGGGTCGGGTCGAGGCCCGTGCGCCGCCACGCCTCGCGGGTCAGCGGAAACTGCCGGTTCTGCATGAAGACGAAGTTGCCGAGCGAGTAGAAGATCGGACGGCCGCGGTACACCTCGATGCCGCGCAACTGGTGCGGACCGTGGCCGAGGACGACATCCGCCCCTTCGTCGACGGCCGCGTACGCGAGTTCCCGCATGAAGGGGGGCGGCTCGGCGCTGTAGTTGCCGGGTTCGTGGGTGTGGAGGGCGACCACGGCGATGTCGGCGCTCTGTTTGGCCTGCCGCACGCTGGTACGCAGGGCGGCGGTGTCCTCCTCCTCGACCCGCCAGTACGGTCCGACTCGGCCGCCGGTGGTGTCGGAGGAGATGAATGCGGTTCCCTGGAGCGTCACGGAGCCGTCCCGTGCGTCCGCGCCGCGTGCCGTGTGGTGCAGGGACTCGGGCGGGAGACTGTCGCGGATCGAGGCCATGACCGCGAGTTCGGCGGGGTGGACGGCGAACCATTTCCTGGTGCGCAGGCCGTTGATGCCGGGGCGGGCGGGCACGATGCCGAACGGGTCACTGGCCAACGACATGGGCTGGTAGCGGGTCGCCGCCGACACGAGCGCGACCCGCCCTTGGCGGGTGGAGAGGTAGCGCGGGGCCCGTGCGGCGGTCAGCGATTCGCCCGCGCCGGCGTGGACGAGTCCGGCTTCGTCGAGGACGGCGCTGGTGGAGCGCAGGCCGGCCACCCCCCAGTCTGTGGCGTGATTGTTGGCCCTCGACACCATGTCCAGGCCCATGGCCCGGACATCAGCTCCGCTACGGACCGAGGTGACCAGCCACGATCCCCCTGGCTCGGCCTCCGGCCAGCCGCGGAAACGGTCGAAGTCGATCGCCGTCGTCTCGAAGTTCCCGATCGTGACGTCCGCGCCGCGCAGGACGTCGAGGAGACCGGGCGCGGTCGCCTCGAGGCGGGGGGTCAGGACGTCGTCGTCGAGGACGAGGTCGCCGACCGCGGCGAGGGTGATTCTCCTGCCGCTGCTCATGCCGAGTCCTCAGGGAGAAGGTGCAGGGTGATCGTGGAGCGTCCGTCGACGAACACCCGGTTCGTCGCGACCACCCGGCGACGGTCGGTGGTCTCGTCCTCGCCGGTGCCGGAGTTGACATCGAAGCGGGGGAAGTTGCTGGAACTGACGTCGATCCGGATCCGGTGACCGCGGGCGAAGAGGTTGGCGGTGTCGGGGGCCTGGACCGTGATGTCGTAGACCCGCCCCGGTTCGAGCGGTGACGGCTCCTCGTATGAGTCGCGGTACCGACAGCGCAGGATGCCGTCGGTGAGGTTCATGGCGAAACCGGCCGGGTAGTCGTCGATCGGCGGGTGGACATCGATCAGCTTCACCGTGAAGTCGGTGTCGGCCGCGCTGGAGGAGACCGCGAGCCGGGCCAGGACGGGGCCGGTCACGACAACGTCCCGCTCCAGGACAGCGGTCTGGAAGGTGAGCACGTCGGGACGGGCGTCGAGCGGCAACCGCGACCCCGCCAGGGAGAACGTCCGGTCGTCGGGGCGCTGGTCGAAGGCGCCGCCCACCATCACCGGTTCGCCGGACGTCACCTGCCCGCCGATCGTCGGCACCGGATCGCGGGGGTCGTGGTCGTACTCCAGGTACCCGGTGAGCGCCCCGGGCTCCGGCGTGAGTTCCCCGTCGGCGGTGAGGAAGAACTCCGTGGCCTGTGCGTCGGGCGGCGGCCAGGCCGAGCTGGCCTCCCAGCGCCCGCCGTGGTCGATCCGGCCGTCCGCGGTGCGCCTGCCCGACCCGCCACCCATCCTGAAGTAGCGGACTGCCGGGTCCGTCGACGGCGTCGGGGAGAGCTGCGAGTCGAACCAGTGGGCCCGGAACTCGACGTAGTCGGCCGCCAGGTTGCCGTCCAGGGTTGCCTCAGGACCGAAATCGACGTCCCCGGAGTAGGAGACGCTGCGCCGGCCGTGCGTCCAGGGACCGAGAACCAAATACGCGGGGCTCGTCTTGCGAACCCCCAGCTCGTGGAAGTTCTCGACGGCGGTCCGGATGTAGGGGTCGTACCAGCTGGAGATGTGCAGGCTCGGCACGTCGGGAAAACGGTCGAAATGGCCCCGCCCGTAGATACCGAGCTGCTGCCAGTACGGCCCGAACCGACCGTGCTCCCACTGCTCGAACAGATAGTCCTCGTACTCCGGAGCGTGCCGCAGGGGTGAGTGCCCGCGCCGCCACGGCAGCTGCCTGAACCACTCCTCGATCGACTCCCTGCCGAGCGCGGCATTCCGCACCGGATCGGCCAGGGTCGCCGAGCTGGTCCGCGCCCTGGCGAAGGCCCAGGTCGCCTGCTTGAGCTCGAAGGCTCCGCCCAACCGGACCCCGGTCTCGTAGGCGCTGGCGAAGCCGCCGGAGTCGAGGAACATCGCCGACAGGGACGGTGCCCCCAGCGAGGCGATCGCGGTCTGTACGTGGGCCGCGTAGGAGACGCCCATCGTGGCCACCCGACCGTCGCACCAGGGCTGAGCCGCGATCCACTCGACGGTGTCGTAGCCGTCCTCGGCTTCGTTGAGGTACTTGACGAACTCACCGCCGGAGTCACCACGGCCACGGCAGTCCTGCCGGACCACGTGGTAGCCGCGTTCGACGAAGCGCCGGCACACCGCCTCCGGCGGAGGCGGGTTCCAGGACTCGAAGGCCCCGTCCGAGCCGCGCGCCTTCCGGCGGCCGTAGGGCGTGCGCTCCAGCAGCACGGGCCGCGGGGCCGGGTCCGGGTCGGCCGCGTAGACGTCCGTGACCAGCTCGGTTCCATCGCGCATCGGTAGGCGGATCACCCGGCGCCATCCGGATCCCGGCTCCGGGACGGCCTGCCAGGGGCTCTCTGTCCCCGGAATGTCGACCACGTTCGTTCCCTCGCAACGTTGTGCCACTGATGAGCCGGGACTCTAGGTCGCGGGCGGAAGCGTGAGCCCGATCGTTACCGCGAGGGCGGTAACTGTTCGTCTACAGTCAGCGGATGCCAGTACTCCTCGATCTCAGGGGCGCGAAGAGTTCGGACGTCACCATCGGAACGTCACCGATCTCCGAGCTTCAAGCCTGCTTGCACTCGCTGGCCGAGCCCGACCACCACCTGGACTCCCGGTCATGGCTGATAAAGATCAGCGAATCCCTTCCACGGGAATTCCGTCATGGGCTGACGCGATTCGCGCCGCTCTGGGCCCGCCGCCGCTGCCGCCTGATGCTCCCGCTGAGCCCTCCGCTCGACGCGGAAATCGAGACGGAGATCGGTCGCCTGTCGCAACTCGACGAGACCACGTTCGTCGAGGCCGCCGCCTACGCGATCCAGGGCGGAGCCTTCGACCCGAGCGGAGCACTCACCCAACCGGCCGACTTCGTCACGGCATGCGAAGCACGCTCGTTTTCCCGAGGCGAGTTGGCGAAGAGATTGATCGACGATCCGGAGGCGTTCCGGAAATCCCTGGTACGGATACTGGAGGACTCCGTCGAGGAGTTCTTCGCGGAAGAATGGGAACGCATTCACGACCGCCTGCGCGACGAGGCCGAGCAGACACGTTCCAGGCTCCGAAAACTGCCCCTCGCGGAGCTGATCTCCTCAGTGAGTCCGGCCGCACAGGTGGTTCAGGGCGGCAGAGGCGTACGCTTCGACAAGTTCCAGGACCTCAATGTCCCACTCCGCGGGAACCATGTCTTCCTCGTGCCGACCATCCACGGCCGCCCCCACCTCATCATTCGAGGCGAACCAGGATTCCCGGTCGTGCTGCATTACCCGGTGGCATGGCAGCGCCAACCGCCCTCCATCGACGAAGTACGCCAGCGGTTGCTCATCCTTTCCGACCCCGCGCGCCTGAGCCTGTGTCGCCATATGGTCAATGAAGCGATCACGACATCGGATCTCGCTCGTCGCACGAACATGACGCGACCGCAGGTTTCACGGCATCTCGCGAAACTCCGCTCGGCCGGACTCCTGACGTCGGAGAGAAGTGGCAGGAACGTCTATCACCGAGTCGATGTGAATCACCTCATGCACATCGGCGTAGAACTTCTTCGGGTCATAGTTCGGTGAGTTGACACTCTGACCATCCTCCTCCCGCTTGGAGCACATACAGCAGGAGGCCGACGGTGCTCGACAGCGCCGCCGAGGTGGTGTCCTCGCCGCCGGAGCGGATGCTCTTGGCGTTGAGGTTGTGGGACGGGCAGCGGGTAATCGGTCTGCTGCTGCGAAGCGACTATGCGCCCACGATCCGCGACGGGGTGCCGTACTCGAGGCTGACTTCGACGTCGGATCCGGCGGATCTTGCCGCGATGGACGGCTGTGCCTCTGCCTGACCGAAGTGAGCGGTCATGTGCCCCGCGACTGGCCCGCCGTGACCCTGCGCAAGCCGGACACTGACGAGCGGGCAGATGCTGCCCGGCAACTTGACATAGCCGGGCCCCTGAGAGCGGGCCATTGCCTTCTTCGCGTGCTCCTTGACGACGACCAGCACGCGTTTGAGCAGGCTGTCGTGGCCTGGTGGGCGGCGGGGCGCCCCTTCGCCTGGGTCGACGACGAGATCGCAGACACCGATCGGGCCTGGGTTGCTGCCCACCTTCAGGGACAGGCCCTGCTCCATCGTGTCGATCCCCGACATGGCCTGACTGACAGCGACTATGGTGACCAATCAACGCTCCGTCACGCTGGAACGGGCTGTCGGTGGACAATCCGCGTGCACCGGTTGATCAGGGTGGGGAACACTGTGCTGATGAGCTCTGCCGCCTCCCAGACAGTGCAGGAACGGGCCCTTCGGCATGTCGCGGAACTGGCGTCGGGCCCTCCGATGGACCCGGCATTGCGGGTGACCCTCAACTTCCATCCGGACCGTCTGCTGCACGGCAAGCTGATCCTGGACGCTATGGCCGAGGGCGGCGTCTACCACTCGCAGTTCGTCACGAGGACCAGCAACGGCGGTCTGACCGCGCATCCAGGCGGCGACCGGTGGCGCTGGGAGAGCCGGATCTTCGACGGGGCGTACGACGAAGCGACCGATCATGAGCGGCCCGTCTACGGGGCGTTGAACTTCCGCCGCAAGCCGGTCGGCGGGGCACCGCGATTCGGCTCGGCCCACTTCCGGCTGACGGCCCAGACGCTGACGCGGAGCACGTTCTGCTACCCGGACAGTTTCCTCGAACCGTCGGATTTCGGTGTCGCGGCCCGCATGGGGCTTATCGAGCTTGCTTGCGCCGATCGTCAGGACGAGCTTGACGATTACATCGAGGCGCAGGTGCACGCGTCGGTCCAGCTGCAATGCGATGTGGAGGCGCTGGTGCTGGACCCCTGCTACCGAGGCACGACGGTCGAGGACGCGGCTCTGCGTCTTGGCTGCCCGGTGGAGTGGCACCCCGGCTTCCGACTCGGGGTTGAAGAACTCCGACGTCACCCCGACTACCGCGGCCAGGAATACGTCGACTTGGGCACGCGGATCGCGGTCGACGGCATGCTCGATCCTCGGATCATCGGGGACTCCGCACGCGTCGGCCTCTATGACCCCCAGGCGGTCAAGAAGGTGTGGCACTGCCTGGCGCGATTCGGGGCTCCCCGGAAGGCCACGGAAAGATTGGTGGCTCCGGCACCGATGGAGGGGGCTGTACTCGATGGCCTTCGTTGAGGGGCTGGTCCCAGAGGGACTGTGGGATTTGTTCCGGGCTGAGGCGGCAGCTGCCGCCAGGTGCAGGGCTTCTGCGGGCCGTGGGATGCCTCGGTTGCGGTAGGAGGGCCGCAGCAGGCTGATGCCGCGGGCGGAGAGTCCGCTTCGTCGAGGAGATCCTCACCGAGGACGGCCAGAACGTCGCGGACGTCCTGGAGCAGTTGGAGACCGCCGCGCTGCGTAAGGCCCACGTGTGACTGGCGCGTTTAGTGGGCCCCGGTGGACAAGTCTGATGCGCAGAGCGCGGGCAGGGGTGCGGGCCCCGGCGTCGTCGCACGGTTCGGGCTTTCCAGGTGGAGCGAGTGCCAGCGGCGAGGCGGCTGCGCCCGCCTCGCCGGCGGAGCCTGAACGGCGGCAGCGCGTGTCCAGCCCAGTGGGCTACGGGCCGGACACGCCGACTTGCAGACCGGTGCGGTGGCACCGCCACCAGCGCATGAGGACTCCGGCTACTGAGATTTTTGGTTCGGGGTGACGTCATGCAGGACTTCGCCGAGAACCGCGGACTGAGGGAAGTCCTCCTGCAAGGCGCCCGCGGAAAGACCCACGCTGTCGCACGGGTCCGCCTCGCCCCCACGGTTACCGCCGTCATGGTGCGCGCCCAGCAGGCCGGCCGGCTCCGCGACGACATCGAACCCACCGACTTCCCCCTCATCCAGCTCATGCTCGGAGCCGTCACCGAGCACAGCCGAACCATCGCCCCCGAGCTGTGGAGGCGCTACCAGGTCCTCCTCCTGGACGGCCTGCGCCACGACCGCGACCGCCCCAGCCCTCTGCCCCACCGCGCACTCGACGAGGACGAGTTCGACCAGACCATGACGTGACGTCATCCGGTGACGCGGATCGACCAGACCCCCGCCATCAGACCGGCCATGTCGCCGCAGCGGCCGGAACGAGTGGCCGCGCGACACCCGCGGTCACCCGCCGACGTTCTCGCAGCGCATGCGGTCAGGCAGGCGTGGAACGTCCCACCGGCTCGGGTGTCGCCGAGAAACCGGCGACGCTCGTCGTTCTTCGGCAGGACGTCGGCCGCGTCCGTTCCCAGCGACACGTAGATCTTCTGCGTGCTGCCCCCGAAGGGCGCGACAAGTGCTTCGACGGTGTCACCACGAGCCCGTCGAGGCGGGGCTCCGGTCACGCACCCGGCATGGGGGGATGCTGCGGTACGGCCTGAACGCCTGGGTGCCCGCGTTCTGCGGAGTTCTGCGTGGGCGGTAGGTCCTGCTCCGTCCAGATGCATTTGCCGTCGTCGAGATAGCGGGCGCCCCAGCGCCGGGACAGGGCGGCGACGAGTTGCAGGCCGCGTCCTCCCTCGTCGGTGTAGCTGGCGTGACGGATGCGGGGGGTGGTCAGGCTCCCGTCGTAGACCTCACAGGTCAGGGAGCGGCTGCGCAGCAGGCGGAGGCGGATGGGCCCCTTGGCATGCCGGACGATGTTGCCGACCAGCTCGCTCACCAGTAGCTCGGTGGTGAGCACGAGATCACCGAGCCCCCACGCGTCGAGCTGATCGCGCACATACTCCCGGGCCTGTCCGGCAGCCCGGGGATCGTTCGGGAGAGCGCAGGAGGCGACATCGCGGGCAGCGGCGCACCGGGTACGGACGATGAGCAGGCCGGCGTCATCCGTCGTCTGCTCGTGGTCGGGCAGCAGAGCCGACACGACCCTGTCGCACAACTCGTCCAACCCCCGGATCTTGTCGCCCTCATCGGTGGCCTGGAAGCAGGCGGTGTCCACCACGGCCCGGGAGAGGACCCCCCGCAGTTGAGCCAGCCCCTGGTCGACGTCCCGGGTTGCGGATTCGACGAGCCCGTCTGTGAACAGGACGAGAAGGCAGTCATCGGGCAGATTCAGCTGGTGAGTCTCGAAGGGCGGCGTGGCCGCGCCCAGTGGCGGGTCGGGGGCCACATCGGGACTGTGGACGGTGCCATCGGGGTGGACGACGAGCGGCGGCGGGTGACCTGCCAGGGAGTACGAGCAGGTGCGCGCCACAGGGTCGAAGACGGCGCACAGGCACGTGGCGTAGAAGTCCTCGCCGAGGTCGGAGACCAGGTCGTTGAGGCGGCTGAGCAGCTCGTCGGGGGGCATCTCCAGGTCGGCGAGCGTGCGTACTGCGGTGCGCAGTCGGCCCATGGTGGCCGCCTCGCTGATGCCGTGCCCCATGACGTCGCCGATCACCATGACGACCCGGTCGGCCGACAGCGGAATCACGTCGTACCAGTCACCGCCCACCTCTTCACCGCGGCCCGCGGGCAGGTACCGGGCGGCGGCGCTGGCGGCGGGCAGGCGTGGCAGCGTCCGGGGCAGCAGGCCACGCTGCAGTTCCTGGGCTCGGGCGTGCTCCACGTCGTACAGGCGGGCCCGCTCGAGCGACTGACCGACCAGACCGCTCAACGCCGTCAGCAAGGCGCGCTCGTCGTCGGTGAAGACATGGGTCTCGCTGAAGGACACCACACACAAGCCGATGGCGCGTCCGGACGCCAGCATGGGCAGAAACGCCCACGCTTCCTTCGGCGACGCCTCGTTCAGCTTGGTCAGCGTCGGATAGCGCGCCGCCAGCTCGACTCTTGATCCGATGAACCCGGGAGCACGGGTGCGCATCATGTTCTCGACGGCGGCATCGGCGGTGAGCGGGATCCCGTCGATCTGGCCGAGGAACTCCTGCGAGTATCCGACAGCGCCGACGACCCGCAGACGGCTGCCTTCCAGGAGCTGAAACACCACCCCGTCGGCACCGAAGGGAGGCATGACGAACTCGGCGACGGCCTCCACGACGTCACGGGAGGTGGCCGCCTCGGCGAGCGCTGCGGTCAGCTCACCCATGCGCACCGACCGCTCGGTCGCGGCCATCGGGTCCGGACCGGCCGACCGACCGGGGCCGCCGCCCAGGCGTGCGCCGGCCCACGCCGCCAACGCGCGGAGCAGGGAGCGTTGCGCCTCATCCGGCTCGCCGGGCCCTGGCATGAGCACGGACAACACACCGACCGGTCCATCGGCGCCGGGCAAGGGTACTGCGACCGTACCGCCCGCGCCGGTGCCCAGGCTGTCTCCGGCAACGCACACGAAGCCACCATGGCGTAGGGCGTCTGCGGGCACCACGTTCTGCTCGTCGGACAGATACACCCACTCACCCGCGCCGGCCCGGGCAAGCCCACTGGCCGCGACCAGGCGCAGCCGACCTGCGGCTCGGTCGTGTCTGTGCACCAGGGCACCCGAGCCACCCAAGCACGTCGTCGCCTGCCGGAGCACGAGTGCCAGCGTCTCCGTGCCCCACGCTCCGTCCCCCCAAGCGTCTTCGCCCGGGGCCGTCAGGGAGCCGATCGGCAGCCGTTCAGGCCGCTCTGCGTCGCTCGAGTGCCCAGCCTTCTCAGCCGTCACCGCGCCCCCCGCTCACCCGCGCGCAGCGGAGGCGGTGGTGGAACCTCCCTCATGAAACTCGCACATGTCATCACATTAGCCGCAAGACCGTCACTACTGCTCAGCAGGCCTCGCCCCTTGCCGGGGAAGGACAGGGAGCGGATCGCGTGCTGCCTCGCGTCACCGGTGAGACGCCCACCAGAACGGTGTGTGCGAACAGTAGGGCCGCCGGCCGCTACTGCGACGGCTCCCCCAGTCCAGCCGACAACCGCGTCCTCTCCAGTACGAGGTCGACGACTGACCCGGCACCCATGGTCGACGCCGACCAGGGCCGCCATGGAGTTCGCGTCGGCCGCAAGCGGGTCGATCGGCTCATGCGCCAGGCCGGCCTGGCCGGGATCAGCCCCCGCAGGAGCAAGGGCTTCACCCGCCGCGACCCGGACGCCGACCTCGCCCGTGACCTGGTGCAACGCGACTTCACGACACGTGGCCTGGAAGACGTCCGCCCACGCGGACGCCGACCTGGTCCTCACCTCACTCGAGTACGTGCTGACCAGCCGGGAGGTCGCCCCCGCCCAACTCGTCCACCATGCCGCCCACGGCACGCAATACACATCGTTCAAGCCACGACACGCCTGAAGCAGAGCCAGAGAATCCGCAGTCATCCGCATCGTCAGCGTGTTCGTTCAGGTCATCGCACCGAGTCCACTGGCATGACTCTGCGATACGCCTGCACCGCGATCGCCGCTACCACGACGTGCATCACCAGCAGCGCCGCCACACCAGTCGCCTTGCCCTCGCCGAACTGGAAAAGGTCTGGAACGAAGGAGATGACGACGACCGAGGGGACGAGTCGGCGGAGCAGGCGTTCGGGGTGATCACGGCAACTGCGGCTGCCAGCACGCGGATGGCCGCCGTCAGGTCGTCCGGGGACGCGTCGTCGCGCCTGTCCCAGTCGCCGGCGACCGGTGAGCGGGAGAGCTCCCTCCAGGCGTGCTCGCACCATGCCACCGGCGGCACCGTACGACGGCCAGGTCGGGCTCGGCGTTCAGGAGCACGTACAAGGCGGGGCGCTCCAGGAACTGGTCGTTGACGATGAGTACGGAGACCGTGCCTGTCTTCTCCATGCCGAGTGAGGGAGGAATACCGACGTCATCGACGAGACGAACGGCGGGAGCCGGCCGGCTTCGGGGGCGCTCCCGGCTATGACCTCGCCCTGACCAGCCCGGCGTCGTACGCCATGATCACGGCCTGGATCCGGTCGCGCGCCCCGATCTTGGTCAGGACGTGGCTGACGTGCTTCTTCACAGTGGACTCGCTGAGGACGAGCCGCTCGGCGACCTCGGTGTTCGTCCAGCCCTGACCGATGGCGACCAGGACCTCACGTTCGCGTTCGCTGAGGGTTTGCAGTCGGGGGTCCTCTGGGGCGGAAGTGCCGGCCGGAGCGAGCACCTGGTGGGCGTAGGCGTCCAGCAGGCGCCGGGTGAGGCGGGGGGCCACGACGGCGTCACCGGTCGCGACCGCGTGGATGCCCGCGACGAGCTCCTCCGGGCGGGCGTCCTTGAGCAGGAAGCCGCTGGCTCCCGCCCGCAGGCCTTCATACGCGTACTCGTCCAGGTCGAAGGTGGTCACGATGAGCACTCGGGTACGGCCGCCGGCGGCGATGATGCGACGGGTTGCCTCGATGCCGTCCATCCCTGGCATGCGGATGTCCATGAGCACGACGTCCGGTCGGAGTTCGGCGACCATGCGGACGGCCTGGGCACCGTGCTCCGCCTCACCGACCGAGGTCAGGCCCGGGGTTCCCTCGATGAGCATGCGGACACCCATGCGCTGGAGAGGCTGGTCGTCGGCGATGAGAATGGTGGTCATGGCAAGTATTCTCCTGGTGCCGACGGGGCGGGTGCGGCAGGTACGTCGAGCACGACCTCCACGGTCCAGCCGTGTCCCGTCCCACGTGGGCCGATGGTGGCGGAGCCGCTGTACATGGCGGCCCGCTGACGGATGCCGACCAGGCCGTGGCCGGGGTCGTCGGTCTGGGTTCCCCGCTTCGCTCGCGGCGGCGCTCCCGGCGGCACCCCGGTGTCGGCGACCCGTATCCGCACCTTGCCCGAGTCGGCGGCCACGGTGACTTCGGCGGTGGAGCCCCTGCCCGCGTGCTTGAGCGTGTTGGTCAGGGATTCCTGGACGATGCGATAGACGCTGAGCTGGACGCCGCTGCCCAGTGCGTCGAGGTCGCCGACGGTTCGGTAGGTCACCGTCAGTCCCGCTGCGCGCACGCGTGCCAGCAAGGGGTCAAGATCACGGATCCCGGGCTGCGGGCTGAGCATCGTCTCGTCGTCCTGCTCCTCGCGCAGGACGCGCAGCACCCGGCGCAGTTCGCTCATGGCCTGACGGCCGGTGTCGCCGAGGATGCGCAGGGCTTCGGCGGACTGCTCGTTCCTGTTGGCGGCGAGAGTCGCGGCGCCGTCCGCGACGCTGACCATGACGGAGAGATTGTGGCCGACGATGTCGTGCATCTCGCGGGCTACCCGGGAGCGCTCGGCGGCGGCGGTGAGCCGGACACGTTGTTCTTGTTCGATCTCCAGACGCCTGGCGCGGTCCTCCAGCGCCGCCAGATACATCTGGCGGATCCGGAGCGTCAGGCCCATGGCCGTGGCCGCCGTGATCGGCGCCATCAGGAAGAAGACACCGAGGAACGGATCGTCGACACGCGCCGGGACACTGACGGCCACGATCACGTTGGTGGCAGCCATCACGAAGGCGCAGCCCAGCACCCGCAACGAACCTCGGCGGGCGAGGGCGTACAGGGCGATGACGGCGCTGATGCCGGCCTGCAGCCAAAGGCCCAGCGACGACTGGACCAGGGACACCGAAGCGATCACCAAGAAGGTGACACCCGGAGCCCTACGCCGCCACCACAGGGGAATGGCGAGTGCGGCGGTGAAGGCGAACAGGACGGCCGACGGCAGCTGGTCACGGGAATCCGTGTCCCTGAAGGGCGAGCCACCGCTGCCCCAGATCAGGTCGGGAATGCTGACGCATACGACGACCAGCACCACCGCGGTGTCGAACAGCCAAGGATGCCGGCGGTCCAGCCGCTTCCGGTCCTGATGACCGCGCCACATACGCCCCAGGACGGGGTGCGTCCAGTCGGCGTCGACCCCAGGGGGCTGCGGGCGGGCGGCCCCCTGGGCGGTGTCCTCATCGGCGGCCGCGCGTTCCACGCTCATGGACACCATTTCCCTCGTGACCACGGTCAGACGTCGGTCCGGACCAGCCGGACGGCAGCCCCGGCGAGGGTCAGTGCCACCCAGCCGGCGAAGACGGCGATCCCGGCCCCGGGCGAGAGGGCGTCCGAGGACTGGTGCAGGGCGTAGACGGCCGACCCCGCGTTGCTGGGGAAGTAGGGGCTGAGCGTGTCGTACCAGGAGTCGGGCAGCAGCGAAGCCAGACCGGGCAGGATCAGCAGGACGCCGACCAGGGCCGCGATGGCCCCGGCGGAGGAGCGCAGCAGCATGCCCAGGGCCACACCGAAGACGGCCACCAAGGCGAGGTAACCGCCGGCGCCGGCCAGGCTGCGCAGTACACCGTCGTCGCTCAGCGAGAGCGCGATTTTCTCGCCGTCCAGGCCCGGTGTGCCCAGCAGGAACGCGGCCAGCGCGCCGACGGAGGTGAGGAACAGGGCGATGGGTCCGATCACGGCGGCCTTGGACCACAGAACGGGCAGCCGTCGCGGAACCGCGGCGAGGGTGGAACGGATCATGCCCGTGGTGTACTCGCCCGCGGACAGCAGCACCCCGAGCACGCCGATGGCCAGGGACGCGAAGGTAACCCCCGTCAGCGCCAGACCGATGGCGTCGCTGTCGCCGCCGTTGCCCGGTCCGGGCGGCCCGCCGGTGTCGACGGCGTCGGGACTGTAGGTGTAGCTGGCGACCGTCCCGAAGAGGATCAGCAGGAAGACAGCGACGCCCAGGGTGATCCAGCTCGAGCGCAGCGACCAGAACTTGGCCCACTCCGAACGCAGTACCCGGACGCCGGTCACCTTGTAGGTCGTCCCGGAGGTGGCCGGCGTCGTGGGATCGGGCGCTGCGGACATTTTGGAGCGCTTGCCGGGGCGCTGGATGCGGCGGAGTGCGGTGGCGGGCATCAGGCGGCCTTTCGTTCGGTGCCGGCCGGAGCACTCTGGTACTCGACGACATCGCGGGTGAGGTCCATGAACGCCACCTCCAGGGAGACGGCCTGCGGGGTGAGCTCGTACAGCGCCAACCCGTGCTGGGCGGCGATCGCCCCGATCTCACGGGCGTCACGTCCGGTGACCAGCAGTTCCTCGGCGGAGGAGGAACTGATCGTGACGTCCGGGCCCGCCAGCAGCGAGCGCAGCCTCCTGGCTTCGGTGGTGCAGACCTTCACGCCTGAGCCGCCGGCCTCTCGCGTGAAGTCGTCGACCGTGGTGTCGGCGAGCAGCCGGCCGCGCCCGATGATGACCAGGTGGTCGGCGATCAGCGCGGTCTCACTCATCAGGTGCGAGGAGAGCATTACCGCCCGGCCCTCGTCGGCCAGCCCACGCAGGAGGTTGCGCACCCACAGCACGCCCTCGGGGTCGAGGCCGTTGACCGGTTCGTCGAGCATGACGATCGCCGGGTCGCCGAGGAGGGCCGAGGCGATGCCGAGCCGCTGCCCCATGCCGAGCGAGAACGCGCCCACCCGCTTGTCGGCCACGCTGGTCAGTCCGGCCAGCTCGATTACCTCGTCCACCCGGCGCCGCGGAATGCCGTGGGTGTACGCGAGCGCCCTCAGGTGGTTGACCGCGCTGCGCCCGGGGTGGACGGACTTGGCCTCCAGCAGTGTGCCGATCTCGTGCAAGGGTGCGGCGTGCTTGGCGTACGACTTGCCATCGACGGTGACCGAGCCCTTCGTGGGGGAGTCCAGGCCGACGATCATGCGCATGGTCGTGGACTTGCCCGCGCCGTTGGGGCCGAGGAAGCCGGTCACCTCACCGGGCTTGACGGTGAAGGTCAGGCTGTCGACGACCGTCTTGTCGCCGTAGCGCTTCGTCAGCTCACGCGCTTCGATCATGGGAGTTTGGGCCTTTCCTGCTGTGAACTCGGCCGCGGATGCGCCGCGCCTGCGTTCGAAGTTAGGCGTGGCGCAGGTCTGAACTATGGGCCCGGAGAGGAATCTTCAGCGTCCCAGTGGTACCGCGGTACCACTGGGAGGGGCTCCGCGTACGACGGTGGTTGTGGCCGACACCGATGGCCTGATCGTCTGCTTCGGTCCCATCGGCAATGCCACCCATCCGGATCGCACCCGGGCGGCGCGGTCGTGCATTGAATCGGTGGGGGCGTGGAACGGGTTGCGCCGGATGGCCAGGTGGTCGCGCAGCCATACCCGCGCCTCACGGAGCGTGTGGACGGGTCGGTGATCAGGTCAGCGCTCATGAGGAATCACCGGCAGCACAAGGTGCGAGGGGTAGGCCGAGTTGTGGTGAACGTGGTGCAGCGTGGTCTTCGAACTGCACACGTGGTACGGCACGTATGCGGCATTGGTCGCCCCGGCCATCCCCGTCGGGGTGTCCATGCTGGTGATCTCCAGGCAGATCCGGTGACCGCGGCGGAACTCGTTGGCGGTCGCCGAGATTTCGATGTCGCACTCTACGATCTCGCCCGGCACAGCCGGCTCTCGCTCGGCGCGCGTCAGCTTGTGGAACGGCTTCCACGGCGTGGACCGCTCCTCGTCCGCGCCCGGTTGGACGCCTTCAACCAGCCCCGGCTCAGTTCCCGCTTGGGCAGGTCGTCGTCGATCCAGCTCAGGGGCGACCCCTAGAGCCTGATGCGAGCAGCCCGTTGATCACGAGCGTCGCCAGCGTTTCGGCCGTGGCCGTGAGCTGCTCCGGCGACGCGGCCTCGGACCGTCCCAGGCGTCGCGCCAGCGGCACCTCCACCATCCCCGAGATGGGAGGGATGATCGCGAAGAACAGCACGTCCATCGGGACGGCCGCCATGCGTCCGGAAGCCACGAGACGGTCGATGCAGGACCTCATGGGCTGCAGGATCGGGGCGATGTAGTTGTCGTACAGGTAGTCCAGCCGGTCGGTGTCCAGAGTGAATTCGTTGACGAAGATCCGTCCGATCAGTGGCGCGTCCGCCGCGGTCCGATAGAAGCCGGTGATGATCTGCCGAAGCCGCTCGGCGTCGTCCAGCGAGGGATCCACCTGCGGCATGCGCTCCACTTGTGCCCCCAGCGCGTGGTCCACCACCGCACGCCAGAACGCCGCCTTGGACCCGTACCGGTCGTTGATGAAGTTGTGACTGACGCCCAGCCGGCGGGCCAGCTCGCGCGCGGAGGCATGGTCGTACCCCAGCTCCGCGAAGGCCTCGAGCCCTCGCAGCAGGATGCTCTCGGTCTCGGGCACCTCGGGGGTGCCCGCCCCGGGGCGCCCTGGCCGACGAACCGACTCGGCTCGTGCTCCCACTACTGCCTCCACTGCTGCTGATTCGTTCCTGCGTGCCGTGCGGTGCGCCGATGTCTTCGTCGGTGAGTCGTCGCGCTCTGTACCGAAGAACCGCCCTCCCCCGCGGGGCGAGCCGGGCCGGCGACCGGCTTGGGAGCCCAGCTTACCTGACACTCGTCAGATTCACTCCAGAAGGCCGCGCCGTCTGCGACTGCGCCATCGAAGGCGCGAACGTGCGCTCCGCCCCGCACGCCGTCCCTTGACCCGTCGGGATCCGCTGCGCACCCGGCGCCGGACGGGCAGCGTCGCCACCAAGCGCGATGGCACCTACGACAGCTGCCCACGAATGGGAGACCACACGGGTGCGGCGGATACCGACCAGGTACCCGCATCCGAGACCTTCGCGCAGACAGGCCAGGTGGGCGGCGGATCAGCTCCGCTGTCGGCAGTACAGCGCGTCGGGGGTGCGCGACGAGCCCACCCGGCCGGTGAAGGCGATCCCGGCCGCGTACTCGTCGTCCGCGCACTGGCCCTTGTAGTGGCCTTGCGCGAAGTCGCCGCCCTTGGGTGCCGAGCCCCTGCTGTCGCCGCGGTCGAACCAGACGGTGCGGCCGCTCGTGCCGGTGATCGAGCCGGGCGCGGCGGCTGCGCACAGGACGGCGGAGAGAGCGGCGCCACGGGCGCTGTAGCCGGTCAGGAAGTGGCCGTCGGGGCACTGGAGTTTGGTGTATCCGGTCGCCCAGTCCCGGCCCGGCATGACGTATCGCTCGTCGACGATCACCTTGTGTCCGGCGGCCGGGTCCCACTTGGGACCGGCGGACACGTCCGAGCACAGGCCGCGGTTGCCGGTGTGGCTGAGGCCGAGGAGGCGTTGGTCGTCGGGGCAGACGGCCTTACGGGCTCCGGCGTCCCAGTCGGGCAGGGCGCGTATCCGCCGCGACTGGACGAAGTCGCCGTGGTCGGGGCTGAGCATCGACCAGTCCGTCACGGGGGCTATGCGGCCGGTGCGGCTCTGGGCCCCGACGAGCCTGGCCCAGGCGGTGGCACGCCAGTCATCACCGTCGTACAGGCCCATACGGTTGCCCGCCGCGTCCCAGTGCAGCAGGGCCCAGCCGTTGCCGGTGCGGTTCTCGTGCCAGCCGACGAGCGGCCAGTACGCGAAGTCGGCGTCGGTGCGGATCAGGTGGTCGACGAAGTTCCCGAACCAGGCGCGCTGCCGGGAACCGGTCTCCTCACGGCCTCCGACACCGAACTCGCTGATCCAGACGGGGGCGGTGAAGTGCTGGTTCTGTTCGCCGGTGACGAAGAACGCCTGGCGGTTCAGTACGTCGATCAGTTCGGTGGGGGTCAGGTCGCGGTAGCGGGGGTCGGTGGTCTCGCCCGTTCCGGTGGCGCCGCTGTGGTTGGGGCCGGTGTAGTCGTAGAAGTGGGCGGAGTACACCAGCTTGCCGGAGTCGACGAGCGTGTGTGAAAGGCGGCGTACGGGTTCCAGGGTGGGACGTTCGTGCGCGAGGCCGTCGACAGGGATGCCGGTCCAGTTGATGCCCTCGACGATGATCAGCAGATTGGGGTTGGCCTCTGTCAGGATGCGGTCGCCCACGCGCTGCGAGGCGGCGAACCAGTCGTGGTTGTCACCAAGGCCCCAGTTGGGGTCGTCCCAGATGTCGCGGCGCACCTCGTTGTAGAGGTCGGCGCCGACGACACGCGGGTTGGCCTTGTAGCGGCGGGCCATGGAGAGCCAGTCGTTCTCCCAGGTCTCGGTGGACCGGCTCGCGTTCCAGCGTTCGTTGCCGTCGACTCCGCAGCACCAGCGGGTGGTGTTCGTGTGGTTGTTGAGGATCACGGCGAGGCCGGCAGCGGTGAGTTCGCGGACGACGGCGTCGAGCACCTGGAGTGGGGTCTTGCCGCGCAGGGAGGGGTTGGCGGCGACGGCGTGGTCCGTGACGGGGACGCTGTCGTGGATCATCTCGTTGGAGAAGGGCAGTCGGATGCTGTTGATCCCGATCTCCCGGAAACCGGCGATGATTTCGGCCATGGGGGCGCGGTCCAGGCCGAGCGGTATCCGGCCGGAGTTCTCGCCCGCGTGGTGGTTGGCGTCCTCGTCGGCGCTTCCCGAACCGTTCCACGTTCCGCTGGCTCCATGCCAGTTGCCGGACCGCAGTCTGAAGCGGTCTCCGTCCGCGTCGACGATCCAGCGGCCTCGCGTGCTGAGCGGTGCCGTCCAGTTGGCCGCGGCGGGCACGGCGGGCACGGCCCTTTCGGACGGTGTACCCGTCTCGGGGGCGGGACCCTGTGCGGCTGCGGGGACGGGCGTCAGGGGCGCCAGGAGTAACACGGCGGCCAACGTGGCTCTGACGAAGGATCCGCGCACGGGTCACCACCCAAGAGACGTCTTTGTCATGGCGACGTCATCATGGCGGCTGATGCGGCATCAGTCCAGTCACGTACCGCACCCGATCACGAGTGGTGCGTGGCAGTCGTGCAGTGCAGACCGGGAGGTCTCGCCATGCTCCCTGAGACGGACTCCGTTTCGGCCACCTGCTCCTGGACGACATCGGTGCTCTTCACGCCGGACGTCGCCGACCCTCGTATCACCGTCCTCCGCAGCGATCCGCCGCGTCCCGTCAGCAGCGCTGAGTTCGACGCATCGGGTGCTCCGAGGGTGGCGCCGAAGCCCCTTACGGAGCTGTGGGACCCTGAGTGCCGTGCCGCTACCGGGAGGCGCTCAAGGAGATGCACCGAGCCAAAGCCAGTGCCAGTTTTCCGGACGCACTCGATGCCATACTCAGCCGACGGCGGGACGCAACGCCGCTGGAGAACGTCGGACGCGCACTCGCTCAGCCACCGGCACAGCTTCCCTGCCGCGCGCGGCGGGCGAGGGTCATTCCGTCGGCGTGCCGATCCGAAGCCGGTCGCCGTCAGGGTCGTGCAGCTCAATCTCAGGCGCCCACGGAGCGTCTTTCGCCTGCACACCGAACTCGGAAGCGATGACCTCGACAGCATGAATACGGAGATAGGCCAACGTGTCAGGGCGGGCATCTCCCTTGTGCTCCGACAAGATCAACCGCACCCTGCCCCGGGCGACCTCGACGAACGCGAGAAGACCCTGCTCGAAGCGGTGCTCCCACAGCTTGGCGAAGCCCAGGCGCTCATACCAGGCGACCGCCGCCGCAGCGTCCTCAACGCGAAGAATGGGAATGACTTCCTCGTCCATAGAGCCATCGTCACAGACCACCAGGGCGAGCGTTGCCTGACGCGGCACCAGTCTCCCAGCGCCCAGTAGACCCGCACCAGCCGCATGAGGACTGCGAGATGAGCCACGACACCCGACGAGGCAACGGACCTGTCCCCGTCCAGTATCACCAGTTCAACATCAGCGACGAGGACGGACCGACCGGCCCCGACCTGCACCCCGAGCACAACGGACTCGTGCAGGTCACCGACGGCGTCACCATCGTCGTCACCGGCATCCACACCGGCGACGTGGACGTCACCGTCACGCTTCACGAAACCGAGCCCGCGCCGGACTCCGGCGGCTGGCAGGAAGTCGTTGAAATCTCCGCACACTCCACGTCGGGCGATCTCATGGTCCGCGGCCCAATGGACGACCTTGACGAAGAACTCCCCGTCCTGTCCTCCTGTGGCCCAGGCGACTACCGGCTGCGCATTCACGCACGCGGCCGGGACACCGCAGTCGACCTCGCACCCGACGAGGTAACGGAGTGGTACCTCATCCAGGCGTGGCCGGCACCGGCAGCACCAGTGACGGTGCTTCGGCAGAGTGACAGCTACGGCGCATCCGTACGGGCGCACTGAGCATCCCGCTCCTCTGCCCGCCCAGCACCGCGCAGGCGGGCAGAGGACTGTCACCAACGAATGTGAGACAAGGCCGTTACGCAGAGCCCCAGACGTGAGTGTCACCGGCGTCACCGGCAGCAGACCCCCCGCGCCGCCCATGCGGTGCAGTGCATGGGTCCGTCAGGGCTGCCAGGGTGCCCCGCAGGGCGGTGATCTTATTGATGGTCGCCTCGCCGGCGACCATCCAGGCCGAGAGGGTGCGGGCCAGGCCGCGAGAGGTCCGGGGGATGCGAACCGTCCGGGAGGTTGCGTCCATCGCGGTGTGCGAATCCAGCGCGCAGTGCCTGACGCTCGCGACCCCGTACGGGGTGCGGGTCGCCTCGCAGGAGAGTTCGCACCAGGGTTCTCAGTCTTCTACTCTCGCGGATGATTCAGACGGCTCACGGGGGAAGGCAGCACATGGCGAACGTGGACACGCGGGGAGGGGACGCCGGTGAGCGATACCCCTGGATCACCATCGAGGCGTGGGCCAGGAGTGGGGAGGCTGAGCGGATCGGCGTACTCGGTGAGGCGCTCGGCGCGGAGGCTCAGCACATCGAGGAACGACTGAGGTGGCTACATCGCGACCTCACGTTCCTGCAGCGGGTCCTGGCACTCACTCCCGGGCGACCGTTCATGGAGCGGCTTTTGGCCCTGAGTGGTCAGGTGCGGTACTCGGGTACGAGCGACGAGCGCCTGCTCGCTTCACTGATCGCGGAGGCGCAGTCGCTGGACGACGCGCTGTACGTACTGTGGCACCCCGAAGGCAAAGAGCACCATGCGCTACGGGCCTGCCTCTTCCACGAGTTGCTCTTGCGCGGGGCAGACCCCGACACGCTGGTCCCCCATGCCACTCAACGCCCCGATTTCCGCCCGGCCTACTGGAGCGGTCTTTCCTGGCTGCCGGCCCGGCTCTCGGAGATGGAGGGGCCGGACCTGAGAAGGTGGTTGCCGAACCGTGGCTACCAGGGCGGTGCCTCCGGATCCGTCCCGGTGATGAAGTCGCCCACGTCTGTCGATGTGGCTGCACGTCGGGCCGGCGCCGCCCACCGCGTCCGGGAGGCCACACCCGCGCATCTGGTCGACCTGATCAGCAGGCCGGCCAAAGACGGCAGATGGTGCAACCACGAAGCGCGGGTCTTCGTCCTGGATCAGCCCGTCGCCCCCGAGGATCTGCCGGGAGTCGTGACCGCATTGCCGTTGGACTGCTTGCGGGGACTGGGTGAGCAGGACCGGTTCGAAGGGGAGGCGTGCACGCTCGACTCGGTTTGGCTGACGTTGTTCATGACCGCCTCGACCGGCGGAATCGGCTCGGCGGGCGTCCACGGTGCCTGGGGGCGCTTCAGCGCCTGGCTCTCCCTCGCGGGGCTCTGCGGAGCCGAGTACCCGGAGGCAAACGCATCCGAAGTCGAGGAGCGAGCCCGGGCCTGTACCTGGTATCGCTTCGAGGCCGACACCGAATGGTTCTACAACGACCTGGACGACTACGGCATCGTCGCCCTCTCCCCTGACGGCCGCCGTATCGCCGTACTCGCAGCGACGGACACCGACTGATCTGCGCAGTCAGTCGTCACTCGGCGGGGGAAGCACCCCGACACTGTGCGTCCGGTACCCAGCCCGGCCGTTGCGTCATCGCTCAACGCCGGCAGTTGACAGTGGTGTTCACCGGGCTGCGATCCCGCCTCCCGCACCTACTACGACAAGTGCCGGGCCCGCGGAAAGACCCACACCCAGGCCCTCCTCCGCCTTGCCCGTCAGCGGATCAACGTGCTCTTCGCGATGCTCCGCGACGGCACCTTCTACGAACCCAGAACCCCACGCCACATGGGACTCTGCAGTTAGCCGATGAGCCGAGCCGGAGTACACGTGACACTTGCAGAACTGATCAGCCAACTGACCGAGAGGGATGACGGTCTGACCGTCTTCGCCAGCGAGCCCTGGACTACGCAGAGCGACGCGATGGCTGTCCCCCACCGGGAAGGCACAAGCCGGCCAGATGCAGACGGCCGCACCTACCTCCTGGAAACCTTCCTGATCCGCGACGTCCTGGAGACCTGGCGTGCGCACCGTGACGGGGTCCTTCCTTCCCCGCAACAGGCATGCGAGGCAGTCGTCCACTACGCCGAGAACGACACATACCTGCACCCGGACGAAGACCTGCCCTGATCACCCGCCCAGGACTCGCACTCCCAGTGGGCCCACCTTCACGTCGCCCAGGGCTGGGAAATTTCCGCGGACGACCCTCCCTACTCGACCAAAGACACAGAGGCACCCCCGCTCATCACGCGGTACATGCCGATGGATTCGTGCGCTGCGGTGTCGGCGAAGCCGAACTGCTCGTACAGGAAGCGCGCGGGGCCGTCCGCGATCAGGGAGACGTAGGCGGTCGCAGGCGCCCGGCGTTCCAGTTCCTCGGTGAGCGCGGCCATGATGCGCCTGCCGAGGCCGCGTCTCTGGTGTGCGGGGTGTACGCACAGGTCGACGATCTGGAACGCGGTACCGCCGTCCCCGATGACGCGCCCCATACCAATCGGCTCTCCTTCGTGGTGGAGCACCACCCCGTGCCAGGTGTTGGGCAGGGCGAGCGCGACCGCCTCGGGGGTCTTGTCCGAGAGGCCCGCATCGGTGCGCAAGCGGCGGAAGACCTCGACGGAGGGCACGCCCATGCTCAACTCGTAAGGATCACTCAAGCCATCCACTTCCGATCGTGCGATGTGCGCAGTGAGGGGACTGCTCCGGTGTTCGGCTCGTTGGTCAGTGGCCGGATTCTGCGTGGTCCCCGTGGTCGCTGAGCTGCGCCTTGAACCAGTCGTGCAGTGCGTCGACCAGCGCGGGCTCGTCGGTGGTGTAGGTGAGGGTGGCCCCTTGGGGCCGTTCCCGGTAGCGCACCTCGATGCGTTCGTAGCCTTCCTGCAGTTCGGCCAGGCCCGGCATGCTGTCGCCGTGTATCTGGGCGGGGTCGCCGAAGTCGCCCTGGCTGAAGGCTTTGGCCTCCTGCTGGAGATGGGTGCGTATGAGGCCGGTCTGCTTGGCGTCGTCAGGCTGGTCGGCGACGACGTCCTGGGCCCCGCCCGTCTTGGTGGGCGTGAAGTGGTGGGTGGTCTGTTCGAGGTCGAAGGGCATCACGGTCCGACCGCGTTCGGCCACCGTTTCCTGCCGGTCGGTCCGCCGGTCGTCACCATCCTGCAGCGGGTTCCCGATCAGCAGAACTGCGGCCAGTGCCGCGCCGACACCCCCTGCGGCGATGCCGGCCATCCAGAGCCGGCGCTTGCTGTTGTTCATCCAGTGCCTCCCTTGGGCAGTTCGCGGGCGGGCTCTACGCCCGCTCGTCTCGGATGGGGGTGCTTCAATCGCGTGGCCAACGCCTGGTGGGTGGCACGGGCTTACGCGTTCTCGGTCGGGATCAGCCACAGGGCGATGACGGCGGAGAGTGCGGCCACTCCTGTGGCGACGAGGAACGCGTCGTCGAAGCCGGAGGCGGCCTGAGCGCCGGTGCGGACGGCGATGCTCGCGGCTGCGGCGCTGGAGACGACCGCAGCGCCGACCGAGGCGCCGAACTCGTGGAAGGTGCTGACGATCCCGGAGGCCACGCCGGCCTCATGAGGGGCGACGCTGCTGAGCGCGGTGGCCGCGGCGACGACGAACAGCGCGCCCAAGCCCGCCGCGGCGACGCTCACACCGGTGACCATGGCGGCGGTTCCGGACCGGAGCACCGGCACGAGGAATCCGGCGGCTGCAACGGCCAGGGCGACCCCGGCCAGCAGCCGTGCTCCCAGACGGCCGATCACACGTCCGGCGGCGGTGGCCGCGGCCATCGTCACCAGTGCCACGGGCAGGAACAGCACACCGGTCATCAGAGCGCCGTGGCCCTGATGGTTCTGGAGGTAGAAGGAGCCGAGGAAGAAGGCCCCCACCATCAGCGCCGTGGTCACGGCGATCACGAAAGTGCCCGCCACCACCGGGCGCCGGCCGAGCAGACGCAGGTCCATCAGAGGTGCCGCCGCCCGGCGCTGCCACGCGGCGAACGCGGCGTAGGCCGCTGCCGAGAAGGCGACCAGGACGGCGGTGACGGCGTCGAGCCAGCCGTGGTCGCCGACCCGGATCAGTGCGTAGATGAGGGCGCCGGTCGCTGCGGCGACCAGGGCGGCCCCGGGCACGTCGAGGGAGCCGGTGGTCGCGCGGGGCAGACTCGGCAGGATCCGGGCCAGCGAGACGAGGACGACCAGGCCTACGGGGACGTTGACGAAGAAGACCCAGGCCCAGCCCGGTCCTGCCGTGATCAGCCCACCCAGCAGCACACCTAGGGCGGCGCCGCCGCCGCCGAGCGCCGACCAGATGCCCAGCGCGCGGTTGCGCTCGTCGCCGTCGAACAGCCGCACCACCACGGAGAGGGCGGCGGGCGAGAGCATCGCGGCGCCCGCCCCCTGGGCGATCCGGGCGCCGAGCAGCAGCGGGGCGCCGGTGGCGAGTCCGGCGGCCAACGACGCGGCGGTGAACACGGCAAGCCCGGCCAGGACGACCCGCTTGGCGCCGAACAGATCCGCCGCCCGGCCGCCGAGCAGCATCAGGCTCCCGAATGTGAGGGCGTAGCCGCTGACCACCCAGGTCAAAGCGGCGCGGTCCAGATCCAGTTCGGCGCCCATGTGGGGCAGTGCGATCGCGACCACGGTGATGTCGAGGATCAGCATCAGCTGGGCCAGCCCCAGCAGGCCCAGGGCCGTCCAGCGCAGCGGATGCGGCGCATCCGGTGCGCGTGTGGTGGTGGTTTCCGTCTCGCTCATGACGCTCACCCTTTCCTCACTAAGTCGTACAGGGGTGTTCACGTTATACGCCCAGGGGGTATAAACCAAACAGTCCTGTACGACTTGCCGGGGTAGTGTGGGTGCATGGGCAGCAAGAACTCCACAGCCACCAAGCGCGCCGACGCTCTGCGCAGCATTGACGCGATCGTGCAGGCCGCCGCCGAATGCCTCGGACGCAACCCGGAGGCGAGCATGAGCGAGATCGCGCGCGCCGCGGGGGTGGGCCGGGTGACGCTGTATGCGCACTTCACCTCCCGGGCGGAAGTCGTCGACGCGGCGATGAGCCGCGCCATCGACCGGGGCAACGAGGCACTGGACGCGATCGATCTGACCGGCGATCCGCTGCTCGCCCTCGCGCGTTACGTCGAGGCGGGCTGGCATCTGGTGGACCAGGCGCGGGCACTGCTCGTCGCCGCCCAGAAGGAACTCTCCGCCGGACGTATCCGCGAACTGCATGCCGGGCCCGCCGCCCGGGTCGAGACCCTGGTCGCCCGAGGCCGCGCCGAGGGCGCCTTCCGTACGGACCTGTCGATCGCGTGGCTGGTCAATGTCCTGCACATGGTCATGCACAGCGCCGCGGAGGAGATTCGCGCCGGCCGCCTCACCTCCGACCGCGCCGCCGACCACATCACGGCCACGGTCCTTGCCGCCTTCACGCCGCCGGGCAAGCCGGTACCCGAAACCGGCGGCGGGGCGTAACACCGACAGCCCACGGCGAAGAACTCGGCATGGGAGGGGCCGCAGGGGGCAGGGCGGCACGGGCAAATCCCGCGTCCACAGCCTCACCGTCCTGCCCATACCCGGTTCCCGCAGGTCCGCCCGGCTGCGGGAGAACGCGGCGGCGGCGCTCGCCCTGTCCGCGGCCGAACTCGCCGCGCTCGAACCGCTGTCGGCGCAGGTGGTCGGCACCCGCTACGCGGACATGAGCCACACGGTGGCGGTCCGCGAGTGACCCGCTGGCCCCGGCTTCGGCGTGCCGCGCGCCGGCTCCCGGTCAGGGCCGCGCAACAGCATCACGCGCTCCCGCCAGCCGGCGGCAGCGCCCTCCAAGACCGCTGCGAGACCGCCCGGACACGGCGGGCGATGTTGTGGCCGACGGGAATGGGGCTGCCTGGAAGGCCTCTGGTACTCCGCTCAGATGACGTTGACGGTGTCGAGGAAGCGGGCGGCGAGGTCGGTGTCGCCGGTGACCGTCACGTCGCTGTCGCGCCAGGACGAGCGCTGTGTGCCCCAGTCGGGGAAGGTCAACGCGAGGGCGGTGACGTGCGCGGCGACCGCGCCGTCGGAGGGAGCCAGGCCGCCCGCCTCATCAAACCACCAGGTCCCGCCGCCGGGGCCGGTGAGCGTCAGTGCGACGCGGGCGTCGAGCCCGGCGACCGGTGCCTGCGCGACCTGATTGCTCAGTACGGCGATCATCCACGTCAGGACCGCGCGCATCCTGTCCGCATCGGTGGACGGCACGGGCCGGCCGAGTGCCGGGGCCATGTCGTGGCGCAGGTGGGTGTGGTGGTCGAAGACGAGTGCGCCGCCGATCAACAAGCCCAAGGGGTAGCGTCCGAGTTCGACGAGCGGTATGCGCAGCCGAGTGGCGGGGGTACGTCGGATGAGGTCGAGGAGCGTGGTCGCTCGGCGGGTGGCGCGGGTGTACTCGGCCATGACCTGTGCCCGGCTCCAGCCTCGGCGCCGGTCGACAGGGCCTTCGTTGAGTCGTTCGAGGCTGGTGGCCCGCAGCGCCTCCCGAGAGGGGGGTGTGTAGAAGTTCCGTGCTGTCGCGCCGGTGGGCGACGACCTCGGCGATGCGCCATCCGGCCGCGGCGCTGGGCGCAGTCCATTCGTCGTCGGTGAGGCCGCTGGTGAAGTCCAGCATCCCGGCACGTTCGGCGCGCAGGGCGGCGGCCATGTTCGGCAGGTCGGCGGGGGCAGGCCCTTGCTCATGTCGTTGTCTTCTCTGGTGGTGAGGCGGGCCGGCGGATGGCCTGTACGGCCGTGTCGTAGAGGTCGGAGACGTCGACCTGTCCGCCCAGGCGCATCCACTCTTCTGTTGCCGCCTGGAGGCAGGTGATCGCCGCGGCCGCGATTGCGCGGGCCTGCAGAGGGCGGTGGTCGGAGTCGGGCAGTCGCGGCTCGATCAGCGGCGCGAACAGGTCCTGCCAGCGGGCCTGCTTCTCGGCATGGCCGGCGCGCAGGGATTCATTGCCGAACAGCAGCGTGACCATCTCGAGCCGGCGCTCGGCCGTGAGGTCCATCTCCTCGAGCACCTGGAACGCCGCACGCAACGACGTCCACGGGTCCTCGTCGGCCGGGCGCTCGGCGAGCCGCGCGGCTATCAATTCCCCCTGCTCGGACAGGCCGTTGAGCGCGAGGTCCTCCTTGCTGCGGAAGTAGTTGAACAGAGTCCGTTTGGAGACCCCCGCTGCCGAGGCGATCTCGTCGAGTGTCGTGTCGTCGTACCCCTTGGCCGCGAACAGCTCGAGGGCGGTTTTGGCGAGGAGCGCGCGAACCACCGAGCGGGTCTGTTCCCGGAGGGGCGTCGGTTTCGGAGGCATGCACCGATAGTACATGTCTTCGCGCGATGCAAATAATTGCACTGAGTGCAAGCATGTGCGTAAAGTGAATCCATGAGCAAAATTGACTATCGCCGCCAGACCGTCATCGTCACCGGAGCAAGCTCCGGGCTCGGCGCGGAATTCGCCCACCAACTGGCCCGCCGCGGTGCGGATCTCGTACTCGTCGCCCGCCGCGCGGACCGGCTCAAGGACCTGGCCGACGAACTCACCCGCGCCCACGGCGTCACGGTGCACGTCGTCGCCCGCGACCTCGGCCGGCCCGACGCCGGCCGCACACTGCGCGCCGAACTCGAATCCCGCGGCATCTACGCCACCGGACTCGTCAACAACGCCGGCTTCGGCACCCACAATGCCCTCACCGACGAGGACCCGGACCGCCTGCAGAGCATGATCGCGCTGAACGTCAGCGCGCTGGTCGACCTCAGCCGCGCCTACATCGGCCCGCTGAACTCCGCCGACACCGGCATCCTGATCAACGTCGCCAGCCTCTTGGGCTTCCAGCCGACCCCGTACCTGAGCGTCTACGGCGCCACCAAGGCCTTCGTCCTCAGCTTCACCGAATCACTGTGGGAAGAGAACCGTGGCACCGGCCTGCGTGTCCTCGCCGTGTGCCCCGGCGCCACGAAGACCGAGTTCTACGACGCCGCCGGCAGCGAGACGGCCGACTACGGCGCGAAGCGAGTCACCCCCGAACACGTCGTGAAGATGGCCCTGGACACGCTCGACCGCCGCTCCGCGCCCCCGTCGGTGATCACCAACGGCCGCCCGATCGCCCTCGCCGGCAAGATCCTGCCGCGCCGCCTGATCGTCCGGATCATGGGCCGCATGGCCCGCCCCTGACCGGAGGCCGCAGCTCTCGGCGACCCGCTCCACGTCCCAGGCGGCACTGCCCCTCCGTCGTCCCCACCAGCAGCAAAGGACCACCATCGTGACCATCACAGAAGTCACCCCACCGCCCACCGACGCGGAGCGCTTCGGCCACATCCTCGCCGTTCAGCGCGCTGCCTACCTCCGCGACGGAGCGCCCTCACTGGCGGCGCGGCGCAGCGACCTGAACAGGTTCAAGGCGGCGCTGATCGCCCGGCGCCACGCCATCGAGGAGGCGATCAGCGCCGACTTCGGAAACCGCTCGCGCCACGAGACCGCGATGATGGAGGTCGGAGGCGTCGTCCCGGGCATCGACTACCTGGAGCGCCACCTCCGCCGGTACATGCGCCCGACTGGCCGCCACACCGCCTTGCACATGCGTATGAGCACCAACCGCATCGAGTACCAGCCGCTCGGAGTGGTCGGGGTCATCTCACCGTGGAACTATCCCGTCAACCTGTCGCTGATGCCGGTCGTCACCGCGATAGCCGCCGGCAACCGCGTCATGCTCAAGCCGTCGAAGTTCGTCCCGGCGACGAACGCCGTGCTCGCCTCGATGCTGAGCGAGCTCTTCCCCCAGGAGCAGGTCACGATCGTCAGCGGCGACGGTGCCGCGTTCTCCTCCCTGCCCTTCGACCATCTCGTCTTCACCGGCAGCACCGAAGTCGGACGAGCCGTGATGAAGGCGGCGAGCGAGAACCTCGTCCCCGTGACGCTGGAGCTGGGCGGCAAGTCCCCGACCATCGTCGCCAAAGGACACGTCACCGACCGGACCGTGGCCGACATCGTCTTCGGCAAACTCCTCAGCGGCGGGCAGACCTGCATAGCCCCCGACTACGCCCTGGTCCACGAATCCGAGATCGACACCTTCATCGACAGCTACGACAGACAGGCCAAGGCCGCCTACCCCGACGGTCCGACCAGCAAGGACTACACCTCGATCATCAACGACAAGCAGTACGCGATCCTCACCGACCTGATCGAAGACGCCCGCAGCCACGGGGCACGGATCATCGAGGTCGGTCACCGGCCGGGCGAGGCCGCCCACCGCCCGCACACCCTCGCACCCACCGTCGTACTCGGCGTCACCGACGACATGCGCATCGCCCACGAGGAGATCTTCGGCCCCATCCTGCCGATCTTCCCCTACCGCGACATCGACGACGCCATCGAGTACGTCAACGCACGACCACGACCGCTCGCGCTCTACTACTTCGGCAGCAACGACGCGGACCGGCGCAAGGTCCTCGACCGTACGACCTCCGGCAACGTCACCGTCAACGGCACCATCATGCACGTCGGGCAGGACGACCTCCCCTTCGGCGGCGTCGGCGCCAGCGGCATGGGCCAGTACCACGGGATCGAGGGCTTCCGGACGCTCAGCCACCCCAAGGGCATCTACGTACAAGGCCGCTACAACGCCGTCCGCCTCCTGTATGCCCCCTTCGGCAAGCGTGCCGACGCTCTCCTCAACTTCTTCCTTCGATAACCGGCGCCTTCCGCCGCCAAGGCCTCACCCGCGTCGGAGCACGGGCCCGGGCGTAATCCGCAGCGAGGCGGTGCCGGAGTCCCAGGACGCCTGTAGCCTGCCTTTCCCGTCTCTCAAGTCGGCTCACCCTCGGCGGGCGAAAGGCGACTCGAATCCGCCGCCAGGGGCCTCCAGGAGCATCTGGTGTACGCCGTTGTAGACGACGTCGCCTCCGACGATCAGCCCCTCCCAGTGGACCTCGTCGCTCTGCAGAGAGTTCACCGAGGCCCGGCACATGGCACATGGCACATGGCACACACCTGATGCGACCGCCTCGTTCGTGGAGTCGTATCGGCCCGCGTCGTACGGTCGGTGCCGGCCGGTCGCAGCAGCGTGGTCGATGCCCTCGGGAGTATCACCGCACCTACCCTGGTCATCGGCGGCGCCGAGGACGGGCGTTGCATCCAGGACGCCGGCCCCCGCCGACGGCCCTGTGGCGCTGTTGTGGCCGAGTGTGTTCATGGAACGCCCTGGAACGCCTCGCCGGCAGGACCGGTCGCCAGGAGCACGGCTGACCGATCCGGTGCCGAAAGACCCGTTCCCCATCGCCGACAACGGCGGCCGCGTGGCGAAAGTACGGGAAACCATTCCGGGCAGCGCCGTCGAGTATCAGGTCGTGGAGCCGGCCACGACGACAGCCCCACCCCGCCGGGGCGGCCCCTCCACCTACTACGCCTACCGTCACAAGTTCCCCGACCATCCGCAGGCCGCCCTCGGCCTGGCCATCCTTGCGGGTGACCTCGCCCTCGCCCTGTCCCTGCGGGTCCTTCTGGAGCCCAAAGCTCCCCCCGCGATCCGGCAGGCCATGGTCGAGGTGCAGAGCAGGGCGGCTTCCGACACCTTCGTGGGCCAGATCATCGACCTTGAGCGGGACTTCGCCCCGGCCACGGACGAGGAAGCGCTGCACTGTGTCGCCGACTACAAGACCGCTCGCTACTCGATCCTGGCCCCGATGCAGCTGGGGCTGCTCGCCGCAGGCGAACAACCCGCCCTTCGCGCCATCGCGCCATCGGACCGTACGATCCGGGAGCCCGGCGGGCCCGGCGTACGACTGCGGTTCTTCCTCGACCTGCGCCAGGACGCCTTCTGGATCACTCAACGGTGAAGTCGGCCGCCGTGGTGTCCAGCGTCGTGTCGCCGTCCTTGGCGGTGGCCAGGACGGCGACGTGCCACAGGCCGCGCGGGGACGCGTCGGCTTCGTCACGGGAGACGGTGACGGCATAGGTGCAGTGCACGGTGTCCTCACCGGACGGCTCGCAGGCGGCCGACTCGACGGCGGCCATGTCCTTCGCAGTCAGCTGCTGCTTGGCGAAGGACGAGTTCGCCGGCCAGGCCAGGACCTTCACGTCCTTGATACCCGCGGACGCCGTCACGTCAGTGGTGAAGGTCAACGAGCCGCCACGGTCGCCGTCGGGGGCAGCGTAGCGAGCGGTGCTGTGCGCCACGGAAAGAGGCTGGTCCCCGGCGTGGGCAACGGCGAACGCTCCGCCACCTGCGAGCACGGCGACACCGGCGGCCACGGACAAAACGACACGTCGCGACATGAAAGACTCCCCCAACAGACTCAGCTGGACCAGACCGGCGCTCTCGGCTGCGCCGTTGCACCCATACTGGCCGCGCAGCGGGCTGCGGGTATGAGCACACGTACTCAACTCAGGCCTGAGTAGGGCCAGTTCCGGTCGGGAGCCATCAGGGGACTCACGAACTGTGGATTCACGCCCTCACCGCAGGGGCGCAGGCCGGAGGACGGTGGCCCGCCACAGCTGTACCCAGGCATGCGCTGGTCGGCCGGAATACCGCCTGACGTGCCCTGCAGGCCGGCCCCGGACACCGCTACTCCCTCTCCTGGCATCACAGACCCACGTACGCAGAACGGCACGCCGGGCGGTGAAGGGCCGGGCGCGCCGCGTTACAGAAGCGTACGGGCCCCGACTCAGCATTCGCCGGCCCGCGGGTTTGCGCGTCAGTGCCAGCGGCGCTCGCCCCGGTCGGTCCGGTCACCGCGGTCGTCGCGCCAGGAAGCCTCGTCGACGAAACGGTCGCGGTCGTTGCGCAGGGTGGCGGTGTCGGAGCGGTTGTCCCACACGCAGTTGCGGCGGGCAGTCCTGGATCAGGTCGCGTCCACGGAGACACCCAGGGGTAGCAGAACGCGACCGCTCACCGGAGAGCGCGCCCGCGAAGCGCGACTCCGGTGACAGCGACCTGTCGATCGGCTTGTCAGAACTGCGCCAGCGACTGGCCCGCCGGTTTCTCTGCAGTCCAGCCAACGCGGCAGTGCACCACCGTTGGTAACTACTGCCCGACGGCCAGGGGCCGCATTGCTCACGGGCGGACTGTCTTGGTGAGGCTGTGCAGGACCAGGGCGTCCGACCCCGCGGCTCCCCGCCGGTCGGTCAGGGCTGCCATCTGAGGGGGCCGGTTGACATTTTTCAGACCGGTGTGAGGCTGGAGAAGACGCGGTTCCGCCGTCGTATCGCGTAGAGCCTGGCAGCGCCGCCCATCGGGTCCAGTCACCCACCAGTTCGAGGCGGCGACAAATGAACCTCACCCCTGCTCCGTAGGGGACAGCTCCGGGACGCGAAGTGAGGCCATCGTATGGACCGGGTTCCCGAGGTGGCCGTGGTAGGAGCCGGCATCGTCGGACTCTGTACCGCCTATGCCCTGGCCGAGCGCGGGACGACGGCGCGGGTCTACGAAATCGGCGTTCCAGGCAGCGGTCAGTCCAGTGGCCAGTCCCGCATATTCCGTCACGCGCACGACGACGCCCGCCTGGTTGAATTCACCCGGCAGGGCCGCGCCGTCTGGGACGAGTGGGCCGACCGGTTGGGCGCCGAACTGATCTCCCAGGATGGAGTGGTCGCCCTGGGCGGTCCCGTTCCTGGGAGACTTCGCATTCTGCAGGATGCCGGCGGCATACCGGTCCGGCCCGTGGACAGCGCCGAGCTTCAGGCCAGCATGCCGCTGCTCGCGGACTACCACGGTCCCGCGATGCTCGATGAGGACGGCGGTGCCATCCGCACCCGTGTCGCGGTCGAGAGCCTGGCCGATGCGCTGGGTGACTCCGTGGTCACCGACGAGGTCATCTCGCTGCATCCCACGGGCCGCGGCACGGTGGAGGTGCTCAGCGCCGCCGGCCGCGAAGAGTACGCAACCGTCGTTGTTTGCGCGGGCCTGGGCACCGCGCGGCTGGCGCGCAACGTGGGCCTTTCGCTACCCGTACGGCCGGCAGCCCACGTCCGCCTCACCTTCCAGGTCAGGGGAGCGCCCCCGGAACGGGTCGCCTGCCTGCAGGACAGCAGCGGCGACTTCGGGGAGGTTGGCGTCTACGCAGCCCCCTACCCGGGCAACAGCCGATATACGGTGGGCCTCAGCCAAACGGTCGAGGTGCGGGAGGACGGCAGCCTCGTGAACCCCGCAGCACTGGCGGCACTCAGCGACCGCGCCCGCGCGTACGTCTCCCGCGCATTGCCCCGCCTCGACCCCGAGCCCGTCGAGTACCTGCACTGCTGGGTGACAAGCCTGCCGTGGAGCGAAGACGGCATGGCGGTCTGGGAAGCTGACAGAATCTTTTTCGCCGCCGGGCACAACCTCTTCAAACAGGCACCTCGCCTCGGACGGGCATTGGCCGGCGCGGCCATGGCCGAAGGACTCGAGGAGAACCTGCGTCCGGCGGCGGCACTCGGCCGGCCCCGTTGAACGACCCAACAGTTGCGACCATGTCGCCGGACGCCCCGCAGTGCGCCCCGGACCGCGTCGCCGCCGCCTGCGGGCGCCTGGGATGCGGCTCTCGCTGCCGGGCTAGGGGCAATGCCGGTGACTTAAGTTCTGTCTCGCCGAGTGATGGTGAGGGTGTCCGGTGCGGGTGGTGTCCAGTTGCGGTGCTGGGCCCGTTTGAGGGGC